>JAPOVO010000161.1 GCA_026708165.1 Chloroflexota bacterium
CAATGCGCCCGGGGCGGGGGGTTGGGGATCACGTCGCCCAAATCCCAGCCGTCGAAATGGTGCAAGTCGGTCCCGCAGACGCCCGTGTATCTCACTGCGACCTGGACGTCTTCGGGCCCCGGCGTCGGGATGGGCCGATCCTCGACGCGGATGTCGCCGACGCCGTATAAGAGCGCTGCTCGCATTTGCGTGTTATCAGTCATTTAACTGCGCCTGTCCAACTAACGTGCGATTGATCGGTTGTCGTGCATCGTACCTGATTCAGTTTTCGCTCTCCCCGTTCGCTCGTAATCTGGGCGGCGGTGATAATGTTTGGAGCCGGCGGCGCTTTCTGCGACACGGCGCCGCTCGAACACTACTATTATCTTCTGACACACAATTCTTAGACGAGCGCGATTGGGTGAGTCGCCGCTAAGGGAAGGCGCGGCCGTTTATGGGCGATCAGAAAGACAGAGCGATCGATTCGGCGATAGCCCAAATCGAAAAACGTTTCGGCAAAGGCTCGATTCTCAAGATGGACGCCAATTCCTTGCCCGAGGTCGACGTAATCCCTACGGGTTCTATAGCTCTCGATCTCGCGCTTGGGGTTGGCGGCGTGCCACGGGGCCGGATCATAGAGATATTCGGACCGGAGTCATCGGGCAAGACGACCCTCGCGCAGCACATCATCGCCCAGGCCCAGAAACTCGGGGGGACCACCGCCCTGATCGACGCCGAGCATGCCTTCGACCCGACCTATGCCGCGAAGTGCGGCGTAAATATCGACGAACTGCTCGTTTCCCAGCCTGGCATGGGCGAGGAGGCCCTGGAGATCGCCGAGGTGCTGGTCCGAAGCGACGCAGTCGACGTGGTTGCGATCGACTCGGTGGCGGCGCTCGTTCCGCGCGCCGAGATCGAGGGCGACATGGGTGATTCGCACGTGGGATTACAAGCGCGCCTGATGTCGCAAGCGTTGCGCAAGCTGACCAGCAGTATCAGCAGGTCGCGGTGCGTGGTGCTGTTTCTAAATCAGCTTCGCGAGAAGATCGGCGTCATGTTCGGCAATCCCGAGACGACCCCCGGCGGACGCGCCCTCAAGTTCTATTCGTCGGTCCGTCTCGATATCCGCCGCGTAGGCCAGCTAAAACGCGGATCGGAAGTCATCGGCAACAAAACCCGCGTAAGAGTCGTGAAAAACAAGGTCGCCCCGCCTTTCAAGGTCTGCGAGTTCGACCTGATGTACGACGGCGGGATTTCACACCAAGGCGGACTGATCGACCTGGGCTTGCAGAACGGCATCCTCACCAAGCGGGGCGCCTTTCTGTCTTATGGGGAGACCCGCTTCGGACAGGGACGCGAGGCGGCCAGAAGATTCCTGCTTGATAACGTCGATATCGCCGAGAAGCTGGAGACGGAGATACGCGAAGCGGCCGTCGACAACGGGCTTGAGGCCGCGCCGGTGGCTCGAGGGCGTTGAGCTATGGGACCGTCGTCCCGGGAACGCGGCGTCGGGGGCTTGCAATACGACGCGGGAAGCCGTGTGAGCTAAATGCCCAACGGCGGAGTCGTGGCGACAATCAACGGAGGCCACAACGACCATCAGGTGCTGGCCTTGGCCGCCGAGGAAGCGACGCGAACACATAGGGACCTCACGCTCCTATATGTAATCGTTGTGGGCTGGGACCGTGGACTGGACCAGTCGGAAGCTTCGGCGCTACTGCGGTGCGACGAGATCGTCGCGAGCGCGGAAGAGTATCTCAAGCTCTCCTGCGGCCGAAAAAGCGCGGAAGCGAAGATTGTGCAGGCGCGGTCGGCCGGTGGTGGGATAGTGGAACTGGCGCGGCAAATCGAGGCCGATCTGGTAGTTATCGGCACCCCCCATCATCTCGGAGACGACGCGCTTGAATTGGGGCCTACCGCCACATACGTGCTGCAGCACGCTCCGTGCCGGGTGCTGGCCTCCTATGATCCGCTCGTTTGAGCGTGTCTGAAACCATGCAGGAGGACCTCGCCAAACCCTCGGTCCTGTACACGTACAAGAGCGAAGCAGTCGCGGCGAGAGGGATGCTTGCTACGAAGCATCCTCTGGCCAGCGCGGCGGGCGTCGAGATGCTGGAGGCCGGCGGCAACGCCGTAGACGCGGCGGTGGCCGCGTGTCTAGCGGTGAGCGTGGTCGAGCCCGCGATGAGCGGTATCGGCGGCGGCGGTTACATGACGATTGCGAGTGGCGGCGCCGTTAAGGCGGTCGCTTTTCCGATGCGGGCCTCCGGTTCCGCCAGCGCAGAAATGTACCGTCTTACCGGCAGAAGCGCGGTGGGTAATTTTGGCTGGGACGAGGTCGAAGGCGACGCAAACTTGATGGGGTCGCTCTCGATTGCGGTTCCCGGCGCGGTGGCCGGGCTGTCGCTCGCGCTGGCGGAGTTTGGAACGATGTCGTGGGCCGAGGTCTGCGCTCCGGCGATAGCGCTCGCCCGCGATGGATTTCAGATCGACTGGCATGACGCGTTCGTTTTTGCCATGAACGCTGAGCGCGTCGTCGGCAACGAAGAGGCCGCGAGAGTCTTCCTGCCCAACGGACAAACGCCTAAAGGCGACGGCGTAAACCCCGGATGGTTCAAACAACCGCAACTCGCCGCAACGCTTCAAGCTCTGGCCGACGCGGGACCGGCCGATTTCTACAAAGGCGACGTGGGACGCGAAATCATCACCGGGATCGAGCGTGTCGGGGGCATCCTGACGCTGGAGGACTTTGCGCGATACGAGGCGAGAGTCCGGGAGCCGCTATCCGCTTCGTATCGCGACGTGATAGTAAACGTGCCCCCGTTTGCCTGCGCCGGGCCGACGACCGTACAGACATTGAACGTGTACGACCGTTTCGACGCCGCAGGCATGGGTCACATGTCGTCGGAACGGCTGCATGCGTACATTTGCGCTGCGAAGCTGGCGTTCGCCGACCGGTTCGAGTACATGGCCGATCCTGAATTCGTCGACGTTCCGTGGGAGGGGCTGGTTTCGCCGGACTATGCCGCCGAGCGGTCCGAGGCTGTAGCGGCGGGACGGGTAACGCCTCCCGAATTCACACCGGGTGATCCATTGCGCTTTCAGACAGGCATTGGCGCTATGGGCGGGGGCAAGGGCGCCGGGGCGTCGGGCAGCACCACGCATCTCTGCGCCGCCGACGACCAGGGGAACTTTGTCTCCCTTACCAATACGCTGATGGCTGGGTTCGGGTCCGGCGTCGTTCCCGAAGGCACCGGCGTGGTGATGAACAACGGGATGATGTGGTTCGATCCGGTGCCTGGCCGACCGAACTCGATTGCCCCGTTCAAGCAGGGCCTCAACAACATGACTCCCGCAATAGTTACGCGCGGCGGCGCGCCGTACCTGGCCGTCGGAGCGTCGGGAGGGCGGAGGATTACCAACGCGGTCACACAGATAATGTCAAACGTAATCGACCACGGAATGGGAGTTCAGGAAGCTATCGCCGCCCCGAGAGTCGATTGCAGCACCGAATGGATATCGGTGGACGACAGGTTTTCGCCGGAGGTAATCGAGGACCTGCAGCGGCGAGGCCACGTTATGCGCCTGCTTACCCAAGCGTATTCGGCGGGATTCGCGCTCTTCGCGAGTCCGACGGCTATCTTGTGGGACGAAGACCAGCGAGTCCTGCGCGGCGGCGTGGACGTATTCCACGGAGCTGAGGCCCGAGGCCTCTAGCGGCTTTCAGCAGAACCGCAGGCAAGCCCGAGCCGTATTAATTTTGGGAGCCCTGGTCGGCTGTGGATCTGATCGGGATATCGTTGATTAAGGCTTCGGAGTCTAACTTTTCGTGACCTTTCCAATTTCATGAGTTACAAGATGATTGAGACGAAATGCGATTCATGACGCGCCGCAGGGCGCTCGCGATGGCGGCGGGCGCAGCGGCGTCCGCTATCGCGGCTTGCAACGGGCAGTCCGCGTCCGAGCCGGTAGCGGGGGAGGGCACCGCGACGCAGACTGCGACCAGCGCCGCCAAAGCCTCCACGCCGGAGCCAGCGAAGACGCAACCGCCGGCGACCGAAGCTTCCACTCCCGAGTCGGAAAGGGCTCCCACTCAAAAGGCGGATGCCGACCCTACCCCCCGCCCGACAACGAAGGTAGTCGCTCAAGTTACGGCGACGCCGTCCGCTGTGGAGCTTGTGCCCCTTTCGAGCGCAGAGCGAGGGCTCGCCGATCAATGGAACCGCGAGGGATGGACGACGGCGTTTTCAAAGAAAACCATCGATCTTCACGAAGTCCTATCAGGCGGCGTTACCCGAAACGGCATTCCGCCGATTCGCGACCCTCGGTTCGTTTCGCTCGAGCGGGGAGACAGGGTCTACAACGATCTGGAGCCAGTCATAGCCTTCGATCTGAACGGCGAGGCCAGAGCATACCCGCTGCAAGTCCTCACGTGGCATGAAATCGTTAACGACGAGGTGGGGGGCGAGCCAGTGCTGATTACCTTCTGCCCGTTGTGCAACACGGCGTTGTCGTTTTTGCGGCAAGTGGACGGCCGGATATTCACGTTTGGGACGACCGGCAAGCTGCGGGCCAGCAATCTGATCATGTGGGACGAGGAGACGGAGTCTTGGTGGCAGCAGGTTACCGGCGACGCCATTGCGGGCGAAATGGCCGGATCCGAGCTTACGTTCTTGCCGTCGGCGATCGTTTCCTGGGGAGACTTCAAGTCGACCTTCCCGACCGGCGCGGTGCTCAGCCAGAACACCGGCTATAACCGGCCTTACGGCAGAAATCCCTACAGCGGCTACGACTCCATCGAAGACACTCCGTTTCTGTTTGACCGCAAGCTGGACGAGCGTCTGAAGCCCGTCGAGCGGGTTGTGACGGTCAGCATCGGCGGGAGCGACGCGGCCTATCCTTACCTCGAACTCGAAAAGCAGAGCGTCGTCTCCGACACCGTGGGCGGCAGGGAGATCGTGGCTTTGTGGGGGCCGGGGACGGTATCAGCGATGGACAGCAGCATTATCGTGGAATCCAGGGACGTTGGAGGCACGGGAGTCTTCGTTCCACTGGCTGATGGAAAGCGCGTAACGCTGAAATGGATGGACGGCCGCTTCGTCGACGAGGAGACGGGCAGCGAATGGAACGTGCTTGGTTTCGCCATGGCCGGACCACTCGAGGGCAAGCGTCTGGAGCCTGTCGTTCACGGGGACCATTTCTGGTTTTCGTGGGCAGCGTTCCGCCCCGAACCGAGGATCTTTAGAGTCGGGTAGCTCACGTG
>JAPOVO010000430.1:0-4070 GCA_026708165.1 Chloroflexota bacterium
GGGGGCCGGCCGCCCGGGCGGGCCGGGACGCGGGGGAAGAGGAGGTCACCACACCACCTACCGCCGAGGCAACCGCGCCGGTCGCTCCAGTTGTCGAAACAGGCAGTCCCGCTCCCGTAGCGGCGACTCCCACACGCAGGCTTCCTACGGTAAGAGAGCCCGCCAGACCATCTCCAACGCCCCCGCCAACGACCACAGTGTCACCCGCCGCCAGCCCATCACCGACGAGAGAGCCTACTTCCCCCCCCACTCCGACTCCCACACCGACATCCACGCCGACACCGACGCCCACGCCGATTCCGCTGCCTACATCGCCCATCAGCGGACTGACCGGCACAGCAGAGATCGTCGGACGCCGACCGATAGCCGTCAAAATCCCTAACGATGTTGCATCGCGTCCCTCAACCGGACTCAGCGAGGCGGAAGTCGTCTACGAGCACGAAACGGAAGGCCGCATAACCCGGTTCACCGCCTTCTACGTTCTGAGCGACCTGGAGAAAGTCGGTCCTATACGCAGCGCGCGATTTGTCGACGAGGGACTTGTGCGCGAATACTCGGCCCTTTTCGCGCACGTCGGCGGAAGCCCTGCCGTTCGGGACGCGCTGACCCGGCTCGGAGACCTGGACCGCGACGAGTTCTTCTACGGACCTGACGGTCCCTACTTCCGGGCCGACGACCGCAATCCTCCTCACAATACCTATATCGATTTACCCAAACTGAGGGCTGACGCGGAATCGCTAGGACTTGCGCCGCTCGTCGACATCTCTCCGTGGGTCTTCTATGACAAGGCGCCTGACCATGGCTCCACGAGTTCAATTCAGATCCCCGCTGTAGTCTCAAACAGCGCACCACAAACCAGGTACGAGTACGATCCTAAAACGCGCACCTACAAGCGATGGATCGACGGCCAGCCGCTTATCGACACGTTGGACGGACGTCAGATCTCGGTCGAAAACGTGATCGTGCAATTCACGAAAACGGAACTAACCGAACATGTCGAAGATGCGGCCGGCAATCTCAGCCTGGCTATCGAAACCGTGGGCGCGGGACGTGTCCTGGTGTTCCACGACGGTCACCGAATTGATGGAAGATGGATTCGGAGCGATCTCGATTCGCGAACGAGGTTTATAAGCTCATCTGGCCGCCCCATCGCCTTGCGGCCCGGCCATAGCTGGGTACATCTGCTTGATAATAGGGAGCAGATACTGGCCGGCTGAGATCTGAGGATAGGGATGACGGGACTCGAATTCGGATTGGTGCACGGAATAATCGCCGTCGTCGCTCTGCTACTCATCGCCCTCGGCATAACCTATCGCCGCGCCACCGAAGCCGCGGCAAACATCACTTTTTCGCGCGATGGACGCCGTCTGCCCGGGCTGTCCCGGAGCAGCGCCTCCAAAGTCGACCATTCGCAGTTCATGCCCCAGCAGGCCGGTGAGTCACTGGGAATACGGCCCAATCCGGCGCATCTGCGCATTCTGGGGTTGGTAACGTGGGAAGCCGACCGCGTGGATAGAGTCGAAGCCGCGCATTCCCGGATACGAGTGGGGCTTGAGAATCAACTTGCCGCCATGGACTCAAGCTCGTCGGAAGCGGCCGAAGTTCGCGCCCGACTGCGGCGCGCGGCGGAGGCGCGTCATGTTTTGCTGCAACGACTATCCGGTAAAAGCCTGACCGATTGAGGCGCGTAGATGCGGTTTTCCAGCAGTTATGTAAAGTTGAGGGTCCCGCCAATGCCAGTGAGGATGCCGTCGGCGATTGTGGACCGCTGCTCCTCGAGGTCGATTGCGGATTACAGGTGAACTCGAAGTCAGCAGTATGGGTTCACTCGTGACCGGAACCCGCATAACCGTTTACGGCGGGGCCGGCCAGATCGGCGGGAACAAGATCCTGCTGGAAGATGAGCACGGTCAGCTTTTCTTCGACTTTGGCCTGAATTTCGAAGACTCCGGCAAATACTTCGCAGATTTCCTTTCTCCCCGCGCCTCGACTTCGGGCATCTACGACTATCTGATGATCGACCTGCTTCCGCCGCTGCCGGGTCTATATCGGCCGGACGCGTCGGTAGAGGTCCTGAGCCACGCGGCATTGCAAAGAGCCCGCCAGGCGAACGGATACCGTGAGGACATCGATCCGATCGGCGTTCTTGCAAGTCACGCACACATGGACCATATCGGCCTGATTTCGTTTCTGACTTCGGACACGCCCGTCGTTTCGACGGGCATTACCGCCGTAATTGCCAAGTCCATTCAAGATTCGGGCATGAGCGGCATGAGCGCCGAGGTTGTGTATCAGAACGAACGCCGCGAGGTCGATGACGTGCTGAAGTCCGACCGCAGAGGAAACCTCCAGCGGCGGCCGTGGCTTGTGGCCGATCACGAAAGCTGGTCGCCCGCCGCAAACGATTTCTGGGGGGAGTCGTCCAGAAGAGCCAAAGACATGGCGGGGCATGCCGCAGCCGCGTTCCAGGGAGAACTAGGACCGTTTGCCGTACGTCACTATCCCGTCGACCACTCGATTCCCGGCGCGGCCGCCTACGCCGTCGAAACTGGCGAAGGATGGGTCGCATACACCGGAGACTTTCGCACTCACGGGCGGCATGGGGAACTGACTACCCGATTTGCCGATGAATTACGCGCCCTGCGTCCGGCGGCGCTGATCTGCGAGGCAACCCGCGCGGGCATGCCCGATAGCAAACCCAGCTCCGAAGCGGATGTTCGAGACCGGTCAATCGAGGTAGTGGGCAGCGAAAAGGGGTTGGTCGTAGCCGACTTCGGCCCCCGAAACATCGAGCGTCTCGCTTCCTTTCTGGACGTGGCCGAAAGCACCGACAGGAAGCTCGTGGTCCTCGCCAGGGACGCGCATTTGCTGGCGGCGCTCGCTACCGTCCAACCAGACACGCCCACCCCCCAATCCGACAGCCACCTGTGGGTTTACAAAGACCGCGAAGGGCAAACGGCCACTTGGAAGAAGGGAATCTGGGAGCGCTGCAAGAATAAGATCGTCGACTGGCGCGAGGTCGCACGATCGCCTGGGGCTTACATCATCTGCCTCAGCTTCTATGATTTACCGCGCCTGTTGGACATCAACCCCGACGGCGGCTGCTACATTTACTCCACTGCGGAGCCCTACACCGAGGAGCAGGAGATCGACGTGGCACGGATGCGAGCCTGGATCGACAGATTCGGTATGCGGTTCGTCGGCGACCCGTGTTCCAACTCCGATGAAGACCAAGGGTTTCACGCCTCCGGTCACGCGTCGGAAGACGAAGTCCTGGATTTCGTCCGCCACGTATCGCCGCGGAAGCTCATTCCCGTACATACTCAATCGCCACGTCGAATCGTAGAATGCCTGGCCGGCTCAGGGATCGCCGTGGAACCGCCCTGCGCGGGAGAGGCGATCGGGGTTACCCAGCCATGACCGGTTCGCGGGAGACAGCGGCAGTCTTCAAGCTATCATCAACTTCTGCCGGTAACCCAGTAGAGAATCCCGCGCAAAACACCGCGACAACGGGGAGATTCATTGCCTAGGACGATAATCGACGCATCGAAGCCTCTTGTGCCCGACGGCTCCCCCGACGGTCCGCGCAATCAGATATTCGAAATGGGGGACATCAGGCAGCCCACGGTGAGGGTGAGCCGGATCGAGATTCCCGGCGGATCCGGCACGCACGTGCTGGCGCCGTACTATCTGGACATCAATGGGGCTACCGTGCGGGATATCGACGTGGCGACTTTCCTGGGCGAGGGCATGGTCATTCGATTCAGGCTCGGGAATCCCAACGGATTCATAGGCGAAGCCGAGGTTTCAGAGGGCGGGTCGGCTTTGCTGCGCGAGGGCGACATAGCTTTACTGGCGAACCTGTCGACCCCCGAAATGGCGCCCACTCTGACCGTCGAAGCCGCAGAGTGGATCGTCAGTCGCGGGGCGAAAATGGTTGGATTCGACGAGCACTTCAACGTAGACATGGACGGATCGTACGAGACCCACCGTGTGTTCCTAGAGGCGGGAGTGCCAATCATCCGCAACCTCGTAAACCTGGACTGTGGCATGACATTCGGGAGTCGCTG
>JAPOVO010000430.1:4080-5237 GCA_026708165.1 Chloroflexota bacterium
GACCCCCCGGTTGGTCCTGGAGGCCGGAGTGCCAATCGTCCCCAACCCCGTAAACCTGGACAAGTGCAGCGGCGGACGTTTCGCCGCAATGGCGCTGCCGCTTTCGATGGAAGGGCTAGCGTCCTCGCCGGTCAGGGTGCTTCTGCTCGACTGAGCCGCCCACGGCTACTCCGGCGGGATCAGCAGCTCCTGACCGACGCTTATCAGGCTCGGATTCTCTATTTGGTTCAGCTCTATGAGCTCTTCCATGGTGACCCCGAAGCGATCCGCAATTCCGAGGAGGGTGTCCCGTGCCGTGACTTTGTAAACCTCCGGCTCCGGTTCGACGGCTGCGTCCGGGATTCTTGCCTTCGTCGGTGTGGGCGGCGCGGTCACCGTCGTGGGAGGCAAAGTTATCGGGATGACCACCAGCGTTGGCGTGGGCGGCGGATCGAGCATCGGTTGGGCGGTTGCGTTGGCGGTTGCAGTCGGCTTTGGTTGCAGAATCTCCGGCTCGGAACTCGTCCGGCGCAGGTAAACATCCACTGCCACGATTCCGCCAACAATCACTGTAAGCACGAAGACGACGGTCCCGATTGCCACTGCGCGACCGGAAGTCATAGGGCTGACAGCGCCGGTAAGTTTTCATCAGCGGGGCGTTCAGATCCGGGTGGCGTTCCGACGAAGGCCAGTCTAAATGGCGGAAAAACCTGCCGGTCCGGTTGACCCGGCACACAACAGCCGGTTTCGGGCGCGCGCCTGCCGCGAGCGATCCGATCCCGATAATTCAGGTCTCTATCCGATCTTCGAGCAATCTATCGCCCGTGTTTTGCGACAAACAGTCCCGTAAGGGGTGACCGACGGGACTTGAACCCGCTACCTCTTGGGCCACAACCAAGCGCTCTAACCAGATGAGCTACGGCCACCACGAGCGGCGACTCTTCCGCCGGCGCGTGCATCAAAGCTGATTGTAGCAACGCCCGTCACTAGGCTGGCGAGGAAATTTGGACTTCAAAGTGGAGCGAGGAGACTGCCTCCCCGGAACGGAGGCTATGGATGTTTGGGCTGCACCATCTGGAGCGGCGCAAGTGGTTGGAATCAGGTGGATGTGCAGGTACAAGCCATTGATGGAGCGACTCGACGAGCTGCGGTTTCAAGACAGCCGGCAGTGCGGGTGC
>JAPOVO010000386.1 GCA_026708165.1 Chloroflexota bacterium
CGGCAGATGAGGAAGCTGATGAAGCGCACCCGCGGCAAGTGGATGCAGGGGATCAGGGGGATGTAGCTGAGGCCGATGGCCAGCGGGGCGACCCTCCAGACCACTCCAGGATGGGGTCGAGAACCGAACGGTGAGGAGATGAGAGTGAAGAGAATCATGGCGGCCGCAGCACTCGCGGCAACGCTGCTGGCTGGGCCTGTAGGGGGGCAGGAACCGCAGCAAGAGAGTCGGATCGGCACTACTTGGTTCCCTGCTTTCGAGGTCCTGAATCCCGACGGAACCTTGACGCCGGAGTTCGCGACCCCACGTGAACTCCCGCAAGGAGACGTGACGGCTCAGGACTACGTACTCGTACTGGGCAAACGGGTCGCGAAGTGGCAGCAGGAATCTTGGGAGCACGCCGGTCGAGCCAGCGATCTCGGCCTCAAGGACGGGACTGTCATGCTTGACGACCGCTCGCCCTGCTCCGGCAACATGGAGAGCGTCCGCGTGTACCGCGACCCCACGTTCGCACCACCTCGAGAGTTCACCGATTGGGCCGCTAGAGCGGAAGCGATCTTGGAGGTCGAGGTCTCTCGAATCTCTCCCGGATTCAACCGGTGGGGTGAACCCGAGATGCTCGTGACCGTGAATCTGACGCGACATCTCTTCGAGCCCACTCGTCTGTTTCCGGGCGAGATGCGCCTACTGCTTCCAGTCGGTGAGTTCGTCGCCGGCGATGCTGTCTTCTGCCGTCGAGAAACGTGGGGGCGCTACAGACCCCGGACTGGAGATCGGCTGCTCGTTGGGGCGTTCCTCCCTTCCAGGGACACCACGCGGCTCCTGACTCTTGACCGACCCACTCAGGTATTCGTGGTTGGCCAGGAAGGGGAGTTGCGTCGTTTGGGTGGCAAGAGCGCCGACGATGCAGGATTCCCGGTTTCCTTGCTCGACTTCGTGGCGGCGGTTCGCCAACTTGATCTCGAGGGTGCTCTTGAGGAGGCGTCCTTGTACGAGACCCATGTGCTGGAGGAAGCCGAACGGCGAGCCAACAAGCGTGCCGAGGCCGGCGAGAAGCGCGAAAGCGACCGCCAGAACTGATGCTGGGCTTGGTCGACGCTGCCGACGCGGATCTGACAGCGCGCTTAGCGCCGGGTCCGTGAACTGACCGCGCCGTTGCTCCGCTGACGCGGGTGAGGCTGGCTCCCGCGCTGGATGAACACGATCGTCGGAGAGGTCCCCTGAGGGGCCACCGACCGGCGAGCAAGTTGAGAGTGTCCAGAATCTGGCCGGTCTTGGACCAAGTTGGCCGGAATCCGCCAAATGGTGTCCGGTTTCCTTCCGTGTTCCTCCCTAGACTGGTCGAGGTGTTGAGTACGTGTAACGTTCACAGGTTGAGCCGAACGAGAGGAGACAAGAGTGAGGAAGATTCTGGTGGCTGCGGTGTTCGCGGTCACGTTCGGAACAGCTGGACTCGGGCACGCTCAGCGGAGCATTCCTGAGCATCCCGAGTTCCTCATGGAAGATGAGGGCTACGAGTGGGTGGCGGCATCCCGAATGCTGAACCCCGACGGTTCCTTGAACCCGGAGTTCGCGTCGCACCAGTTCATCGACGGTTTGGAGTACCAGAGCGAAACTGGATGTAGCCCGATGATCACCAGCAGCCCGTTCCCACCCGAGAGTGGCGGCTATTTTGCCACTTCCCTTCTGCTGTCCGATGTGGCCGTGAGAGCAACGCTCAGCGAGATCATCCTTGGATTCAGTCCGGGCGGCGACCCGGCACTGCTTCTCGCGTTATCCGATGTCGTGCCGCTACGGGATCAAACTCCCTTGCCGGACTACACGTTGATGGAGGTAGAGCGCATGGCCGTGGGGGATCGCCTCTTCTGCGAGATCAGCGATGGTGGAGGGGCATGGCCACGTCGAATTCCACTTCCCAAAGTGGGTGACGACGTGGTGGTGGTCGGCAGATGGACTTCGGACTCCGTTGTGCGGATGGGCCTCTACGCTCGAACGGGAGCGCTCGCTGTGGTGGCAGACGACGACGAGTCCCTTGAGTGGCACTTCTCGGCCTACAGGGACGGCCCGAAGACCCTCTCGGACATGAGGCGGCACATCGAGAAGGCGTCCGCGAGCGGACTCCTCGACGCCACGCGGTCCCTTGCGCGAGACGATCACTATTCCCTCGCGCGCCGGAATCTTGCAGATCGGATCATCAGACTCCGGGACCGTGGTTGCGAGATCGACGTTGTCGAGCAGAACGAGGGTGAACTTACGTTCCACCACGATTGCGCTACGGATAAGTGAGAGTACTACTGGCTGCCTGCATGGCGGCAGTGTTGCTCCCTGCGTCCGCGCAGGCTCAAGACGGATGTGTGATCCCCACGACGTCTCGCTCCAACGAAGACAACTTCGCTTTCTTGACGGATGAAGACGCGGAAACCCTTGCGAAACTCCAGTACGGTGCGGGAGTGTGGAACTCGTGCCGGAACATGTCGACCATCAAGGTCGGGGCTTCGGGCGCTTTCGGTGAGGGCTACGAGGTGTGGACCGTCCGCAAGGTGTCGAACAGCGGCATGGCGGAAGGAAACCGAGGCAATTGTGCCGAGGCGGATTCGGACACAAAGGAAATCCGCATCAACAAGTTCGACGAAACTCCGCTTCCAGAAGGACTGTCGTGCGACCACGCGGACCTGTTGGCCCACGAGATGGGCCACGCCTTCGGGTTGGGGAATGTCGGTGACCGCGACAACCCCAATCCTCTGTGCGGCCCCAGCGGCGACACCCCCGGCAGTCTGATGTGGGTTGGAACTCCCCGATTCCCACGTGGAATGACCACGGAGACGTGCCACACCGCCCTCGCGAACCTTGGCCGCGAGATCCTGCCGTCCTGTGAGGAAGACCCGACACAAGAGGGCTGTGGCGGCCCCCAATGCGCGGTCGCGGGATCGGGACAGTGCCCGTCACCTGATCCGCCTCCACCCACCCCATGCGCCATCAACCCGTTCTCGGTCGGGTGCGCGTGTTGGCTCAATGAATACCACTGGGGCTGCGACCCCAACTGTGCGTTGGATCCTTACGCGTCTGGCTGCGATGCCAATGTTTGCCTTGGCGGCGAGTTGGGGCCGGTCATAGGGTGTCAAGGCATCAATCCCGGAGACCCGCGCGACTCCGGCGGCACCTTCACGGCAAGCGCGGCGTCGTCGACCAACTACTACACGCTCAGGCTGAAGGGCACCGCCATCGTGACGCTTTCGGTGACCAACATGAGCCGGGACTTCGATTGCAACGTCGATCCGGGACGAAGCGATCGAGCGAGGCCCGGACCGGCCGGAGCTTCCGACCCGGAACCACAACTGTGCTCGAACCGAATCGGCACCGTCAACGACACCTGGACCGGCACGCTTGGTCGTGGCACTCATCGAATCTCGGTCTGGCCGATCGACCAGACCGCCAGCGGCGACTACACGCTCACCGTCACCGCTCGTCTCCCCGACCCACCGACCACGACGGTGCTCGACGTGACGGTGACGAACTCCAGTGCCTCCAGAATCCACAGTTACGAACTGGAGTTCAAGTCTCAGGTCGAGGTCTCGATTACGAATCTCAGCACCAACTTCGACTGCACCGTGGACAGCCTGCACTCCTGCTCCAACCAGGCTGGCACAGCAGATGATTCGTGGTCCGGCATCCTGGACAAGGGATCCCACGAGGTGAGCGTCTACCCTCAGCCTTCGGGCACGGGCAACTACACGCTCACCGTCACCGCGACGCCGATCGTGGAGCCTCCCGCGAACCCCGACGATAACTCGGATGATGACGACGACGACGAGGACGAGGATGACGATGACGACGAGGACGAGGACGACGATGACGACCCGGACCCGCCCGGTGCCCCGGCTCTTTCGGGCAGCGTCACCGTCACGACCCACACTCTGACCTGGACCGCTCCGACCAGCAGCAGCGACATCACGGGCTACCGGTTGCAGTCCCGAGCCTCCGCAACCGCGAACTGGAGTTCCCCGACGGGTGGCTCGGCGACCGCATCGAGCCTGAGTGCCACGACACTGACGTGGAACATCGCCACTTCGGCCTCGGCGGTTCGGTTCTACCGGGTTGCAGCGTCCAACGAGGACGGTGAAGGCCCGTGGTCCAACGAGATCAAGCTGACCTCGCACGGGCCGCCGGCGCAGGTGTCCATCACCGGGAGCGTCTCCAACCGGACGCAGACCGTGAGTTGGACGGCGCCCCAGTCGGACAGTGCGATCACGAAGTACCAGTTGCAGACCAGGAGCGCGAGCGGCTCCTGGAGATGGCCGGGCTCGGGATCGCCGACTGCGTCGAACATGCCGGCGACGACCAGATCATGGAGCGTCAATACTCCGGCAGGAATGACCCGGCACTACCGGGTTCGCGCGGTCAGTGCGCTTGGAGATGGAGCGTGGTCTTCCCATGTGGAACTCACGTCCGCCTCGCCGCCTCCGCTGTCGGCGCCAAGCATCCCCAACTTCGACAACCTGGCATCCGCACGCACGGTGAACACGACGTTCCCCGTGGCGACGGGAGGTACTCCTCCGTACAGCTACAGCCTGTCGGGACGTCCTCCCGGCATCACGTTCAATGCGTCAACGAGGGTCGCCAGCGGCACGCTGCCGATCGTGAGCCGCAGGACGACCTACAACCTGACCTACACGGTGACGGACAGCGCCCGTGCGACGGACTCGGAGTCCTTCACCGCGACCGTCGTGCCTCCACCCAGGCCGGGTGCGCCGACGCTGAGCGGATCGGTGACGCGCCAGACCCAGAGCCTGTCGTGGACGGTGCCGACGTCATCGGTCCCGATCACGGGCTACCAGCTCCAGGTAAGGAACTCATCGACCAGCAGGTGGAGGTGTACGTCGGCTGGGTCGGCAACGGCGTCATGCAGCCTGTCCGCATCCACTACTTCCTGGAGCGTCACGACTCCGGCGGGAATGACCCGGCACTATCGGGTCAGGGCCTCCAACGCCGGCGGCAGCGGGGGCTGGTCGAACGAAGTGGTCCTGACGTCGGGCGGAGGGTGAAGTGCTAGACTGCGCCGCTGCCTCGCAGCCAGCCCCGCGATGGCGTCGGCGGCCGAACAACTCTGGAAGATTCTGAGATGGTGAAGATAAGACTCCGGCGCATGGGTTCGCGCCACCGACCCTTCTACCGCGTCGTCGTGTCCGACAGCCGCAAGGTGCCGTCGTCGCGG
>JAPOVO010000370.1 GCA_026708165.1 Chloroflexota bacterium
GTCCCGAAAGCGTGCGTCTCCAATCCGCCCCACCACAAGTTCAGGCGCACCGGTCTCTGCGACGGGTCGCCGACGCCTTCGCGCCAATGGTGCTGGTCGGCAAAGCACCCGCCGGGCCAGCGCACGGCGGCTGGTCCAAGGCGGCGCAGGGCGTCGAGCGCGAACGACCGCATTCCATTCTCCTGCGGGATTTCGGGCCGGTCGGCCACCCAAATGCCTTCGTACACACACTTACCCAGCGGCTCGATGAATTGGGAGTAAAGCTCCGGCCTTATGCGAGCGATTGGATGGCTGGTCTCAACGGTGATGCGGGCTTGCTGCGACATTGGACTACCTACCGGGAGCGGACTTCAACGTTTCGCTAGGACTCTTCCTTGTGAATCTGCGCTACCATAAGCGCCTGGATCAGATAAATGTCGATTCCTTTACGGAACTCGAAGTCCATGGTCCCCGGATAGCCGCTGACCCATAGCTTCAGTTCTCCGTCCGTATCGAAGACCCCCGAAGATTCAATCTCGAAGGCGCTGATCTTCGAATACGGCACGCTTCTCAAACTGCGTTTCCGACCGGTAATGCCCTGGACGTCTTCGTACATGAACCTTCGATCGGTGATTACGTAGCTGTCGCGCTTGGTCTTGAAAGCGGCGAGAATCACTTCTCCGTCCGCGCAAACCCTGTTCTGAAATTGCTCCTGTTCATCGTCGCTCATTTGTCCAGCGGCGCCAATCAGCGCGTTCATTACCATAGCGGCAAGCCCTCTTCCTTTTGGCTCCGTTCTACTCGGGTTGCTTCGTCTATGTTAGGCGAGGCTGCGCCTCGGGAGCACGGGACTTGCCTGTTCTCCATGGACACGAGATATTGTGTCAACAGCGTAACTCCGTACTAGATCCCGATCCTAGCCATCGCCCAAGTCAGTCCGGGGATACCGCCGGTCGGGCCGTCAAGGCTTGCGAGCCACGACGAAAACTTCGGAGGGTTCGTAGAGCACCTCGACAAGCCGACGGACCGAATTCGACAGCAGCGCTACGTTCTGCTCCAAGCGCTCGATCTGCATTCGCTGGCGGTGGATGACGGCTTGCAGCTCGCGGGCCATCCGGGACTCTCGGAACTGGTTAGCCACCCATCCCGCCAAGCGAGATTGTCCGGCAGGAGGCCTATCCGGTTCCGGTTCAAGCGCGTTAAGGCGGAGGTCGTCGGGATCAATGGGCAGACCAAGCTCGGAATCAGGATTACGGCCTGAATCTACGATTTCGAGCCCGACGCTTATACACAGAAACTCAAGAGCCTCGAGATCGTATGGCCTAACGTGCGACGGGTCGCGCCAGAACTCGTGAGTAATCGTCGCCATGCTTCCCGGATTTGGAGTGACAACGCAAAGCACGCCCTCAGGGGTGAGCGCCTTGGCAACGGCAGCGATCAGGCGTTTCGCGCCGGTCGGCGAAAGGTGCTCGATCAGATGGGAGCAAAACACACCGTCGAACTCGCCAGGATGAGTAAGCAGAAAATCGTGCGCGTCGGCGTGGACCACGCGAAGGCCGGATTCCACGGCCGCAGCGACCGCTTTGCGATCCGAGTCCAGCCCCTCGGCCCGAAAGCCGGCCTCCGATGCCGCAGAGAGAAACTCGCCCCGTCCAGCGCCAACGTCAAGAATCCGACCGCCATCAGGAAAGTAACCGAGAAAGGCCGCACGCGCCGCCTGAACGCGCTCGCGGTCGAATCCCCGAAACTCGTACCAGTCAACGCTCAATCAGATTGCTCCCTCCCAACAGTGGTCCGGTTAGTCGGCAAAACGTTCGAACCAGTACGCAAGATGTTTCCACTCGCCCCACGACTCATAAGCGGCTTCCGCAGCCTTGCGTGAAGGTCTGGAGCCGCCAAAATAGCGGCGCGTGACGAAGTCCATGTACGCCGTGTCGATCGGCACGCGGTCGTAGCGTCCGGTCAAGGCCATGATAGTGGCGGCAGCGTATTCACCGAAGCCCTTTACCGCGAGTATCTCGCGTCGCACTTCGTTCGAGTCAACCCGCTGATCCTCCCATTTTGGAAGATCGACGCGCTTGTCTGAGACCGCCGAGGCGAACTCGGCAAGATGCGGCGCCCGGTATCCCAGCTTGGCGCGTTCGGCCAGCGCTTGCCCACCGGCATCCGCGATGACTGCCGGACTCGGAAAGCAACGCACACCGCCGGGGGCCTCGGCCCCGAATTCGTCGACCAGCCGCTGCACCATGCCCCTGGTCCCCGCCCAACTGATGTTCGTCGTGCACAGGACCTTGACCGCGTCTTCCCAGAGAGTCGGCGAACGGAGCAGACGTCCCAGCCCGCGCTCCGCGATGTGGCGAAATCGCTTCCGCCGCCCGCATTTTTGCTGAAATGCCGATAGGTCTTCCGAAAGTCCCAGCATTCGGTTGACGACTTCCGGTACCGAAGATTCGACGGCAAGACTGGTCCACGTCGCAGCCACGGTATTGGGTTTAGTTTCCCGCACGGAGACCATCACAGGGCGGCCTTCCAGCTCACACGCCGTGATGAGGGTCTTGGACGGCTCATCCCATCGAAACGGCGGAAGCGCTATCCAACCGTGCGAGCGCACGACCTGCGCGAGATTGAATGGTGGAACGGCCCGCAGCTCGACGCTATTGGCAGGGCCGGACATAACCGCCGAAATGGATCTTAGAACCGACCGTCTCTGACCTCATACCCAGTCGGCTTCATAAGCGTGGGGCCGCCGCGCGCCAGCCAGCCGGCGACCCAGACGATCATTTGGCGAGCCGAGACCTGAGGCCGACCGAACAATTCCGCGCACCTTGACGCGTCGCTGAGGAGCGCCTCCGGACTTTCGCCGCCCTCGAATCTCGGGGCGATGTCGAAGCATTCACCGAACCGTTCGGCTATCCAGCGTACGGAGAGCGTCTCAGTCCCGGTAACGTTGAGCACGGACGCCGGGCTGGAGGCTATCTCCAGACATCGAAGCGCGCGGTCGCAGGCCTCGCCCTGCCAGATGACGTTTACATATCCCATCGACAGGTCGATACATTGACGAGTCAGAACACGGCTGCCGATGTCGAGTAAGACTCCGTAACGCACGTCGATGGCGTAGTTCAACCGCATAATGCAAACGCGCGTACCAAACTCCTCTGAGAAATGCTGAAACACGCGCTCACGGCCGAGGCAGGATTGAGCGTACTCACCGACGGGTGACAGAGTAGCCGACTCGTCGGCTCCAACTCCGCTGGTGGGACTGAATGGATAGACGTTGCCGGTCGAAAACACGACGATGCGGGCGTCCCGATAACGCTCGGCCACAAGCCCCGGCATGTAGACGTTGAGTGCCCAAGTGAGACCCTCGGCGCCGGTCGATCCGAATTTTCGACCTGCCATGAAAACCACGTCCGTCGCGTCGGGCAGATTGTCCAAAGCGGCGCTGTCGAGCAGGTCGCACGTGATGGTGGTCACGCCTGACGACTGGAGCTTTCGGGCAGCGCGGTCGTCGGAAAACCGAGAGACGCCAAATACCGTTCTGTCGCCGTCGGCCGCCTTTATGGCGTTTACGGCGAGGGTCGCCAGCGTATGCCCCATCTTGCCACCGACGCCCAGACACACAATGTTCCCTTCACCGCCGCGAAGCACATCTACCAAAGCTGGGGAAGGCTGGGTCATGAAGTCGTCCACTTCGGATTCCGTTCCGAAGGATACGGGCGTAAGGGCGGCGTTCAAGTGAGTGTGCGAGGGGTTATGTGCAGGAGTTTCCAGATCATCGTTGCAAATCGTCCTTTTGATCAATCACGATAGCGCACTAGTATCGGAGTCATGATTGTGAGCGCCGAAGCCGAGAAAGTGCTCGTTGCCCTAGTCGAACGCGTCGCGAGCCTGCCAGGGACGCGGCAGGCAAACGTATTTCGCCTGGAGCAAGACTCCTCCAACGGAATCGCGGAGCTGGCGCAGCCCCACGTGGACGGGAGCGAGCCCGGGAACCAGTGGCGGCTGGAGACGACGTCAGATCTGATCGACGAACTGTGCGCCACCGGGCTCTTCGAAAAAGCTCCATCCGGCGCACGGGCGGCACCGGATAAGTGGGTCATCCGCGCGGGGATTCCGATATCAGCTTTCGAGTGGTACGAGCGGAGACGCTCCTAAAACTCCCGCCCAGTTCCGCTTTGGAGTTCGGCGGACCGCCCATCGAGATCAGTCTTTATAGTCGTCACGCGCCGGGCTGAAGGCCTCGACGAGGATCGAGTCTTCGAGCGCCCTGGCGGCGTGTCTGGCTCCAGACGGAATCGTCCATGCCGAGCCAGCAGAGCAGACGGCCTTCTCGTCTCCAACCTCCAGCTCGATCGCCCCTTCGATGCAATACCCCATCTGCTCGTACGGGTGGTCGTGACGCTCGACTACGGAGTCCCGGCGCATAATTATCTGGGTGAATAACATACGGTCGCCCCATACCAGGGGCTTCCTTCCAACGCCCGGAAATGGCGACTCGACTTCAGGCTTGTCCGCGGAATCCACAACGAACATCTTTCGTTCCCCTTCCTAAACGTGCCTTATGACAACAGGATGTTTCGCACGTTCTCAACAGTTGGCGCCAGCGGCGTCATAGCAGGGGGCTCGGCGTCATCTTTTAGACCTGTCTCGGTAACGAGGCAAACGACGCTTGCATTCTTGGGAATCGCCCCCTGACTGACCAGCTTGGCCAGAGCGGGAAGAGTAACGCAACCGGTGGGGCCCGCCCAAATGCCCTCCAGGCGCACCAGCTTCGCCTGCCAGTCGAGAATCTCGGGGTCGGTCGAAGCGGCGCCCAGCCCGTTGTCGTCGCGAGTGACTCTGAGGACCCACTCACCTTTAGGGCCGAGATCACCTACAGCCACGCCCTCGGCGACGGTGCGACCGATGGATCGGGGGATCAGGGGACCGCCCGTTTCCAGCGCGCGAATAACAGTGTCGGCCTCGGTCGACTGAGCGCAAACGGGCCGCGGCACGAAGTCGGCGTGGCCGGCCGCCTTCAATTCCGCGAACGCCCGCTGACCGGCCAGCAGCGCCTCGCCAATGCCTATCGGATAAATGACGAAATCCGGGACCTGGAGGCCCATCTGCTCAAAGATCTCGTAGGCGATCGTCTTCTTGCCGTCTTGCTTGTAGGCGTTTCGGGTGGCCCCAGCATCGAAGACGGTACCTTCGTCGATCACTGAGTCGAACCCGCCGATCATCG
>JAPOVO010000042.1 GCA_026708165.1 Chloroflexota bacterium
CGACGAACATCATCGAGAACCTGAACGGAAGCGTCGAGCGCTATACGCGGAACGTTAAGCGGTGGCGCGATGGCCAGATGATTCAACGCTGGGTAGCGAGCGCGCTGGTAGAGGCGGAGAAGCACTTTCGGCGGGTCCGCGGGTACCACAACCTGCCGACCAGCTCCGCCGGCTCGGGAGAGACCGACAGCGTGCCGGTCTCGACGAGCCCCGGGTCGAGCAGGTCGGCGCTGAAGGCCCCGTATGTGGTCGGCCTGCTCCTCGATAATCCGCACGAACTGCCGCACCTTCGCCAGGTCGAGGCCCGGCGAGGTGCTCAGCACGGTGATCGTCGACCGCTTGATGAAGGTCAGCGCCGCCCGCAGCTCGTGATTCACCATGCCCAGGAACTCGGCCCGTTGCCGCTCCAGCTCCTCCAGCGGCGCCAGGCCCTGCCCCATCGTGACGATCACCGACTCCACCTCGCCGTCCGCGGAGCGGCGCGGGTCGATGGAGGATCGCGAGCAGGAGATCGCCCAGGGGACTGGCCGAAGAAAAACGCGCCCTTCTTTAGCAGACTGGCCGAGCCGGCGCTCAACGCTACCACGCCACGGCGGAAGCGACGCACTTCAGTGCTCGGACACTCCGTCCGGCCACTGCCGTTCCCAAAGCTCGGCGGCACGATTCGGAAACAGGAGGCGTCCAATGAACCACATTTCCCCTCGTTGCGGCGTTACTGTGCGATCGCGCTCTGCGTTCGTGACCGTTTCTTTGTTGCTTGCCACGTTTCCGGCTCAGGCCCAGTCGGTGACGCCGACCGCCAGCGGCAGCAAGGATGCCGCCCAGCTCGTCGGTCAGACGCTGGTCCTGAGCCACGTTCTCGGGACGACCGAGGCCTGCCTCGAGGTACAGTCCGGCCGCGCGCGGAGAGGTCAGGACGTATGGACCTACGAGTGCAACGGGACGGACGCGCAGCTCTGGCGTCTTGAGCAGCGCGCCTCCGGCGACGATCGCGGTCGGTACCGGTTGGTGAGCAAGTTGGGCGGTCTCCAGAGGTACTGCCTCGACAATCGAGCAGACTTCCGCAATAGCGAGCGAATGGGGATCTGGAACTGCGTGGACGACCCACACCCTGCTGCCCCGAACCAGACGTTCGACCTCCATCGCTTCGGCGACCGCTGGACGCTCACCTTCGTGAGCGCCGATGCCAGCGTGGTTCTGTGGGCCTATCGCGACGAGGCCACCGTGAAGGGCGGCACCGTCGGCCAGCAACGCGACGGGACGGGCTCTGCCGCGGAGTGGCGCATCGAGACTTACGATTCCCCCGCGCAAACGTTGCTTGAGCCCTGTCCGGAAGTCACGTCCCCGGATGACTCCGTTGCGCTCCGGGCAACACTCGTCTGCCTGCAGGAAAAACTCGAAGAAACGAATGAATCTCAATACCATTTGGTAAACCAATTCCTCGACCAGCAGGAACAGCTTGAGGCGGTCGTTTTTGAACTCACGGGTCCGGAAAAGCGAGTCCACGAAATTCCCGCGCTGACACCCGCGGTTTCTCATGGTCACTGGGGTTGGGGCCAGAATGGGTGGATCTTCGAGTGTGCTGACCGAAAGAGAAGTATGCAACAGGATCAACCGCGCCCGAGCGACCTCGGATTGCCGGAGACCCCGCCGGGTTTCACTCGCGTCGGCGCCAGCGTTGGCGGCTGGGGGCCCTGGGTTCGTCGGTCGCGTGCGCATCGTTCAGGCGGGCGTCGCGTTGGCACCCACTGTGTACCACGCGAATATTGCAACGGTCACGCCGAGCAGTGTCGAGGCAGAGACCGCCAGGCGGGTTGCTTTGTGAACACGGATTGGTACGAGTGGTACACACGTCGCGCCGCGGCCCTTTCCTTGCCGGTGACCAATGAAGCTGTTTGCGCTCGATAGCCGTATTCTTCGGGAGGCTGAAATGAGGCGTTGCCCTGGTTGGTGTCCCCGGTTTCTGTTTCTTTTTCTCATGCCCTGTCCTGTCTTTCCGCAAGTCGTCACAGAAGCTCCTGCTTCCGGCCAAGCTCGGAGCCTCGCCAGCGCGGAAGCGTACTCGGACTTGGCGGCGAAGGTGGGTCCTCGAGTCGTCGCACACTGGCGACGAACCGACCTGCCGGACGCTCGCGACGTTTACGCCAATTCCCATGCCGACCTTCAACAGGCGGTCGATAAGGCCATCGAGGAGTACCGTAGGTTTCAACGCGCCTACGCTGTCACGCCAATCACCGCAGACGCCACCGCCCGGATTCAGGTTGGTCTTTTGGCTGTGGCGACCAGTACTGCAGCTGGGGCAGCCGTTGGTGGCCCTTACGGAGCAGCAGTCGGATCGATACTTGGCGTTGTCGGCGGAACAGCCGCCGCTCTCGCGGGAGGAACTGCCTACGAGCGGTCCCTGGAACACGGACGAGCCCATGCGCGGAGTCTGCTCCGTCGCCATCGGCATGCCATTCTCGGCGGTCTTTCGTACGATGAGTTGCAGGCGCTTCCGCCAGAACAACTACGTGACCGTTTTGTTGGCGCCACATCGGCGCTGCAGGACGCGCTGGCCCAGTCGAGGAACGGTCCCGCCCGTGACTTCGCTGTCGATGTCTTACTTGACACACTTGTAAACACAACATCCACGCAACTTGACCAGGCGGTGTTGCGGGAAGAGGATATTGCGGAGTTTTCGTCGTTTGCACGGGACCTCCAAAAGGACCTTGACGAACTCGGCGAACAACTCGATCGTCGACTCGACGACGTGGAAACATCGATGGATGGGGTTGCGGAGTCGGTTGCGGATCTCGAAGGATCTGTCGAGAATCTCGGCGAGCGCATGGAGGTGCTCGGGTCGGACCAGGCTCTTGTCGCCGAGTTCATTTTCGATTTGATGCCGCCCTCGCGTAAGGCCAACGCGCTTCGTCGAGGTTTTCTCGCTGATCGGTTCCGATGCCGAGATCGGCAGGACGATTGCGATGCCGCGAAGCTGAGGAACTTGAAGGACGCACTAATCGATCTGTTCGACGCGGACGCGAAGCGTGAGCAGCGCCAGCGGGAGCTTGCGGGCTACGTGCGGGAACTAGGCGAGGTGGCGGCCGCGGTCGGAAATCTGAGTGACATTGCGACGAACCTCGGCGTGAATTCGCCGGAACTGCGGGATTTGGCCCGCTACAGCGGCGGTGGGTCACAGGCGTTCAAACAGTATGTGGCGCAGGACTATTTGGGAGCGTTTGCGACTGTGACGGGGTTGCTCGGTCCACGTCGCGACCCCGACGCCGAACGGTTCAGCATTTTGGTGGGTTATCTGGATCGGCAGTTCTCGCAAGTCAATGCCAAACTCGACCGAGTTTTGGACAACCAGGTGCGAATCCTGGAGGGTCTGGCGTCGGTGTCCGAACAGATAGCCGCTGGCTTCCAAGGTATGGATCGGACACTTTCGCGCATGGAGTTCGAACAACAACGAACGGGCGACGCCGTTCGCACGCTGGTGTGGACACCATGGCGGGCGTGTTCGGGCGTTTACGATCAGGCAATGACTCGGGAGCCGGATGGGCGATACGCGTGGCTAGATCCAGAATCCTTTACCTTTACTTCGGAGGCGGCGCTGCGAGACGTAATACAGTCTGTTGGCGAGACTCAAGTACTTCGGTGCCTTACGCAAATGCAGGATGCCCTCGCGAGCCTACGGGCCGCCGAGACTTTTGGGAACTTTGTGCAGTTGGACTGGGTTCTGGGTAAGTGGGTGGGTTCGGAGATTCCGGAGTTTGAGACACAGGCGGAGAAGACGACGCTACAGGATTACGCGCAAGGCGTTGTCTTGCCGGCGAGAACCAATATGGCCGGGTTCGTCGAGGCGCATTCGGGGTTGTCCTTTGCGAGCGCTTTCGCAATGCTCACTCACGGTGTCGAGTCGACGGATGACTGGAGAGCGCTTGTCGAGGAGTACAAGAGCGGGCGCAGGAGCTTCGTCTGTTGGAGCGGGCCGGGACCGCACGCACGGCTCTACGAGTTGTTGTGCCCCGAATTGGGCGATGGAACTCCCGACGAGAACGCGGCTGTATTGCTGAGCAGCCAGGTTGTGGCTGACGTGGTAAACGATATCGCAAAGTGGGTCCTGGTCATGGCGCAGTTTGCCGATATTCGTGATCAGGTCACTGGCAGGTGGGTTTGTACGGATCCGGTGTCTGGAGATTGGCGATCGTGCTACGAGATGCTGTTAGATGCCGCCGAACGTAGCGATTGGAACATTCGGCGTAGTACAGGAGAGGATCTGGTCGAAGATGCGATCGCAATGTTGGACGTTGCCATAGCGGCGTACGCGATGGTATACGGCCCGATGGCAGCGAACCATATCGTGGACCGAATCGGATCCGGGAGGATGGACGGTAGGTTGATTGAGGCGCTTCGACGGAATTCGTATCTGGCTGCGAACGTGGCTCAACTCCTGCTGGAGGAGCGGTATACGGCGCGAACCGCGGGACGAGGCCGACGCCAGCGTTCGCTTACATGGTATGGACGAGCGTATGAGGTGGCTCTGACGGACAGAGTTGCAAACCTCAGCCTGCTCGAGAGGGCGTTTGGCGACGATTTGGTTTTCGGGAAGGGCGACGCGGGGCCACAGATCGGAGTACATGCAGACGGCGAGATGGCCATGATTGATTTGCCGGCGCCGGGAGCGTTCGTCGCGGGTCGGCTTCGACTGCCGCCACGGTACTATGAGTTGTTGGCAACGCGGAACCGCTTGGCGGACCGTCTGTACGAGTATCGGATGCTTGACGGACTCACCGAGTCGGAGAGATTGGGTCTGGGAGTGGCATTTGGCGCGGTCGCTGCGGCGCGATGAGTGCTGGTGGTGCGGCGTCGGTCGTGATCGTTGTGTCGCGTTCGTGGTCCTTGTGCCCGATCCGGAAGCCGGGCGGGGACTACATCGCCGGATTCGAGGTGGCAGGCCAGGCTGTCGTCCACGTCAGCAACAGCACGAACTCGCTGACCCGCGCGCGGCGTCGGCAGGTTCCGCCACAAGGGCGAGCGCCCACGGCGCCGCGACGTCATCGCCCACCGCGTCGCGCTCTCCGAGCGCCGCTGCCGGTTGCGCGGCGCGCTGAACCGCTACGATCCTTGGCCCCTGAACCCAGGTGTCAACACTCATCCGAAACTGAACGGAAGTGAACAGATCGTCGACCCCAACATC
>JAPOVO010000014.1 GCA_026708165.1 Chloroflexota bacterium
GTCGCCGCGAAGGAACGGTTCAAGAAGCTGCGGGCCTCGGTAGACGTGTTAACTCTGACCGCGACTCCGATTCCGAGAACCCTGCACATGGGACTGATCGGAGTGCGGGACATAAGCGTGATGCAGTCGCCGCCGGAGGACAGGCTGGCGGTCAAGACTTACGTGGCGATATTCAACGACGACATGGTCCGCCGCGCCATCCGAAGCGAGATCGCCCGTGGCGGCCAGATCTACTTCGTGCACAATCGGGTGCAGACCATCGAACTGATCGCAAGCCGGCTGCGTGAACTGGTACCCGAAGCGCGGTTCGTAATTGCCCACGGGCAAATGCCTTCGACGCAGCTCGAAAACGTGATGGTCGACTTCGCGTCGGGCCTCCACGACGTACTGGTGTCCAGCGCGATCATCGAAAACGGCATGGACCTGCCCAACGTGAATACCCTGATAGTCAACGAATGCTGGATGTTCGGGCTGTCGCAGCTCTATCAGCTTCGGGGCCGGGTCGGCAGGGCCGCAAGTCAGGCGTATGCGTATTTCCTTTACACGTCCGAACATCGCTTGACCGAGGAAGCCCAAAAACGGTTACAGGCCATTCTGGAAGCCTCAAATCTCGGCGCGGGGTTCAGGCTGGCGTTGCGCGACCTGGAGATTCGCGGAGCCGGCGACCTACTCGGCGCCGATCAGCACGGATTCGCCAATGCGGTTGGATTCGATCTCTATTCACGAATGATCGGCGACGCCGTGGACCAGGCCAGGGGCCTCGAGCCAAGCTCGAAACCCAGACCGACGGCGACAGTCGATCTGCCTCTCGACGCGCACTTGCCTGATGAATACATGGGAGGGTACGAGGCCAAAATCCGCGAATACCAGCGCCTGGCGCAGGTGGTAACTTTAGAAGAAACAGCCGAAGCGATAGAGAGTCTGCGCGACCGGTTTGGCGAGTTTCCGGAAACCGTGACGAATCTGGCGTACGTGATAACCGTCAAGGCCAAGGCTTCCGAGCTGGGACTAAAATCCGTCACGGCCTACGGGGGTGAGCTGCTAATCCGGCTACCGAAAGACTTCGATCTCGACAGGAGCTCGATCAGGCAAGCCGCCCGCTCGCGAATTCGAGTGGGCACTATCGGGTTGTCCTGGCAGGGATTCGAACGCGAACCGGACTGGCGTGAGACGTTGATGGATTTGCTGGACGCGCTATTGGCTCGGCGCGGGCGAGCGCCGGTCGCGGCGACCGTTTGAGCGCCCGCCAGGCCGGGAAAGACTCTCGACCTTAGAGATTCGAAGGAGACAGTAACTGACTACTAAGAGCGCCGCCCCGGTTCGGGGCAAGACCGCCGGCTTGGGCGCACGGCACAACCTTGTAGTCGTGGAATCGAGGGCGAAAGCCGACACGCTGCAGAAGTTCCTGGGTAGCAATTACAAGGTGCTGGCTTCAATCGGGCACGTGCGCGACCTGCCCAAGGGGTCGATAGGCGTCAACATAGTCAACGACTTCGATCCGCTGTACATCGTGCCGCGTGACAAGCGCAAGATCGTCTCACGCATAGGCGAGGCGGCCCGCAACGCCGAGTCGGTGATCCTGGCAACCGATCCCGACCGCGAGGGCGAAGCCATCGCCTGGCATCTCGTGGGAGCGGCGGGACTGGATCCCGCCAAGGTGCGCCGTGTCACTTTTCACGAGACAACCGAAGAGGCTATCCGAGACGCCATGGCCCATCCGGCGGACACCGAACGGAACCTGCTCGACCCCCAGGAGGCCAGAAGGATCCCCCACCGTCTGGTCGGATTCCAGATCAGCCCCCTGCTGTCGAAGGGTATCCCCGGCGCCAACAGCGCGGGGCGGGTGCAGAGCGTCGCCCTTCGATTTGTGGTGGACAGGGAGCGGGAGATCAAGGCGTTCGTACCGCGCGAATGGTGGTCGATCCGTGCGCAGTTTTCCAAGCCTTCAGATGATTCTCGCGTCTTTCCAGCCGACCTGGAGCCGTTAAAGGGAAAGCTGGAGATTTCCAGCAAGGCTCAGGCAGACGAGATAGTCGCCGGACTGGCGGGCGGGGACTTTAGAGTCTCCGACATCAAGGAGCGTACCTCCTCCTCGCGACCGACGGCGCCGTTTACCACCGCGGCGCTCCAGCGAGCCGCCTCCAGCAGATTAGGGATGTCGCCATCGGCCACGATGAGCGTTGCCCAGCGGCTGTACGAGGGGGTCAACATCGGCACGGAAGGAGGCCAAGTAGGTCTCATCACCTATATGCGCACCGATTCGACGCAGGTGGCGCGAAGCGCGCAGCAGGAGGCCAGAGCCTTCATATCCGAATCGTTCGGCCGGGAACTAGTGCCCACGAGACCGCCGCTGTACCGGACAAAGAGCCGGAGCGCCCAAGAGGCGCACGAGGCTGTCCGGCCCACATCCGTATACCGAACGCCCGAAAGCGTCGCGCCATACCTGGACAGACGCCAAAACCGTCTCTACGAGCTGATCTGGCGGCAATTCGTCGGCAGTCAGATGAAGCCTGCCAGAATTCGACGCCTGACCGTATTCATCGAAGGGTCGAAACACGGCGAGTCGATCCCGTATCGATTTCGGGCCGGTACGAGCGAGACCGTGTTCCAGGGCCATTTCCTCGTTACACGAGCGGGAGCCAAGACAAACAACGCCGAGGAGATCGCCCGGCAAGTCCTGCTCTCCCTGAACCCGCGCGACGGACTGCTTGCGCGAAGCATCGACGGAATCCAGCACTTCACCGAGCCTCCGCCGCGATATACGGAGGCCAGCCTGATTCGGGAGCTGGAGGAAGGCGGTATAGGAAGACCGAGCACCTACGCGCCTACCATCGATACGCTACGCAGGCGAGAGTACGTCGAAATCGAAAGGCGCACGCTGCGCCCCACCCCCCTAGGCGAGGCCGTTACCGATGCGATGGTGCGGCATTTCCCGGAGATCGTAGACAAGGCGTTCACGAGCCGCATGGAGTCGGACCTCGACCTGGTCGCCTCGGGCGACCGGGGGCGGGTGGACTTCCTGAGCGAATTCTGGGGGGAGTTCAGCCCTACTCTCGCCACCGCCAGGGACAACATCCAACGCGTCAAAGCACCGGTCGAGGAGTTAGACGAGGACTGTCCGGAGTGCGGCAAGCAGCTCATCATCCGAAGTGGCCGAAGCGGCAAGTTCGTGGGCTGTTCCGGGTATCCCGACTGTCGATACACCAGGGCGGTTGGCATCGGCGTGAAGTGTCCCGAGTGTCACGATGGAGAAGTCGTCGAGCGGCGCACGCGGCGAGGGCCACGACGCCGAAAATTCTTCGGATGCAACCGGTATCCCGATTGCGACTACGCAAGCTGGAAACGCCCAACCGGCGAGACCTGTCCGGCGTGCGGCAAGGTCTTGTACGCAGCGGGCCGCGGCAAGCTCGTCTGCGAAGAGTGCGGACGCAAGAACGCCGCCGCGTAACCGTCCCAGGAGTGCTATTCTGTTGGCGGTCTTAGAGGCCAGAATTGTCACGTCGCCGGACCAGCGGTCCCTGCCGGCCACTCTATGAGCCGGTCCCCGACTGGGTTGATTGCGGCGGAAGTTTGAAAGGGTGAAGAGTCAGTGGCGACAGTCACAATGCAAGAGCTGCTGGAAGCCGGTGTCCACTTCGGCCACAAAACGCAGCGTTGGAATCCCAAGATGCGCCGGTTCATCTTCGGCGTTCGCAATGAAATCCATATCTTCGATCTTCAGCACACGGTCCGAGGACTGGACGAGGCCACCGAATTCCTCGCGGAAATCGTCGGCGCCGGGGGCCGGATCATCTACGTTGGAACGAAGCGGCAGGCTAAAGACACCATCCTGGCCAGCGCTGAAGAGAGCGGTCAGTTTGCCGTCACCGAGCGCTGGCTTGGCGGGACTCTGACGAACTTCGAGACGATAAAGACCCGCTTGCAGCGTCTGCGGGAGCTTCGATCGCGCGCCGAGGCGGGCGAGTTCGAAGGTTTGACAAAACGCGACGCACAGGTTCTCAACATCGAAAAGACGAGGCTCGAACGCAAGATGGGCGGCATCGCCAACATGACCGCGCTGCCGCAGGCGATTGTGGTCGTCGATCCACGCAGAGAGCACATCGCGGTGCACGAAGCCAAAGTTTTGGGAATCCCAGTCATCGCTCTAACGGACAGCAACTGCGATCCCGACGACGTCGACATCATCATTCCGGGCAACGACGATTCGATCCGGTCCGTCAGACTCGTCCTAGGCACGATTTCCTCCACGGTGGCGGATGCCTACCAAGCCTTTGAATCTCAGCGTGCCGAACAAGAAGAGATCGAACGGGCAGAGCGTGAGCGGTTGGAGAGAGTCCGCCGCGAGATGGCTCTCAGACAGCAAGGCGGCAGGGAAGCGATCGGGACGCCGGCGCGGGCGTTTCGCAGAGCGGCCGGCGGCGACCGCGCCAGAGGCGCCGCCCCCAAGAGCGCCCGGCCCGACGGCGGAAGGCCAGCTTCGGCGCCGCCTCGAACGGCCGGAACGGCCAAGGCCAAGTCTGGAGCGGGCTCGAAGCCAAAATCGGCCCGGCCCGCATCAAAAGCCGCCCCCAAATCGAGGTCGCGGGCCCCTTCGAAAGCGTCAAAGCCTGCCACCAAGCCAGCTTCCGCCGACTCTAAGCAAAGGGACGGATAACCTCGAATGCCTGAGAAGATTTCGATAACGCTGATCAAAGAGTTGCGACAGGCGACTGGCGCCGGAATCATGGCCAGCAAGCGCGCGCTCGAGCAGGCGGACGGGGACGTGGACAAGGCGAAGGAAATCCTGAGGATGGAGGGCATCGCCATCGCCAAGGCCAAAAGCGGGCGCGAGACGCGTCAAGGGCTTGTCGAGTCCTACATACACGTGTCCCGGCCCCTTGGGGCGTTGCTGGCCCTGGGGTGCGAGACAGACTTCGTAGCGCGAACCGACGATTTCAAGGCGCTGGCCAAAGACCTGGCGATGCATATCGCGGCGATGAATCCATCGAAGGTCAATGCCGACGACGAGGGCGACGGTGAGGCCCTGGTCAACCAGCCATACTTTCGAGACGGCTCCAAGACGGTGGGCGAAGTCATCGGCGACCTCATCGCCAGAACGGGCGAAAATATCCGGGTGCTAAGGTTTAGCAGGTTCGAGCCCGACAGCTAGCCCCCCCTGCCCCGATCG
>JAPOVO010000029.1:0-857 GCA_026708165.1 Chloroflexota bacterium
ACATACCGGCCATCGTTCCGGCCTAGATCGTCCTCGTGGACGTCGACTCAGGAGACGACGCCAGGGCGGACACGGTTCCGCCCTCCTTGCCCCCGACCTTCTGCCAGATATTCTCGTTCAATTCGACCGATGCGGTGCTACTCATCAATTACCAATCCCAAGGTACCGCCCAGAATGTCCTTAGTCGGATTCATTGGCTGTCTGGGTTTCAACGGAGGCTCGCGACGTGCAAAGTAGAAGTGTATAACGCGCCCGCAAGCACGAGTCTGCCAAACCTTAACATTCCATGTTAGGAGTGCAAGCGTTAGGAGTGCAAACAGCCGCGCGACAAGCTAAATCCGCTCTTTCACCTTTCAAGGTATCCGGAGAACCTGTCCGATGATGATCGAGTCGGGGTCCGCGATCCCGTTTGTTCGGGCCAACTCGTCGACGTCGACTCCGAATCTTGCGGCAATCGCTGCGAGCGTGTCGCCCTGAGCGACGGTGTAGGTCTGGGGCGTTGCCGCAGGGCCTTGTCCCGTGCCGCGGCTTGGATTCGGCACGGTAAGCACCTGACCCACCTGTATCTGGTCGGGGTTGGTTATCCCGTTTACGGCCATGAGCGCCTCAATGGGCACCGACACCGAGGCGGCGATGGCTCCCAGGGTGTCGCCGCTCTTGACGACGTACTCGCGCGGCCCTCCGGGCGAACGCGCGGTGTCGGCGGGCTCTTGGGAAGAATCCTCGACCGCCGGGGAAGGGTCCTGCTGTTGGTCGGCGGGCTGCGCATCGACAGCAGTGGGTTGCCTGACGGTGGGAAGGATGATTGGCCTGATGGTGGTGCTCGCTTCCGGAATCGATCGCGTAGACTGCGCCAT
>JAPOVO010000029.1:867-5155 GCA_026708165.1 Chloroflexota bacterium
CGTAGTCGGCGCCATGTTCAGGGCGGCGTTTGAGGCGGCCGAATCGAACTTCGACTCCTGCCAGTTCACGACGAACCAAGTCAGGACCACAGCCACAAACAGGATCAGGATTCGAAGGTAGCGTATCCAGTCCCGGTCGATGATCTTTACCGCGTCCGGACCGGTCACCTTGGACCATCGGAGCTCGGTTCCGACTTCGTGCGGAGTCTCCCGGTCTATACCGAGATCGTTCAACCTTTAGCCTTCCAAAGAGAAAATGAGCGCCAAGTCGTTGACATTGGTCCGCGTAGGGCCAGTAACGACCAAGTCTCCGGCCGCGCTCAGAAACTCGTAGGAGTTATTGTCAGCCAGATAGCTCCGCGCGTCCATGCCTCTGGCTTCGCCCCGAGCAACAGTGTCCCCGTTAATCAGACCGCCGGCAGCGTCGGTAGGACCGTCGTTACCGTCGGTTCCCAAGCAGAGAACCGCAACATTCGGTATTCCTTGCAAGGCTATCGCGGCGGCCAGGGCCATCTCCTGATTCCTGCCGCCCTTGCCGCTACCCGATACGGTAACGGTCGTCTCGCCGCCAAAGATCAGGCAGGCCGGCGGGGGGATGGGGCGTTTTCGGATGACCATATCCTTGGCGATACCGGCAAGGAGGCGGGCGACCTCGCGGGCCTCGCCTTCCATGTGGGTTGTAATGAGTTGGGAATCGAAACCGGCGGCTTGAGCGGCTTCGGCGGCTGCGGTGGCCGAGGCGTCGTTGTCGGCGACGATGACGTGGCGAACCCGTCTCAGCGCCGGGTCGCCGGGCTTGGGAGTCTCCTGGATTTCGCCCGCCGCGCCGCGCCGCAGGCGCTGCAGGGGACCGGACGGGGCTTCGGCGGAGATATCGTATTTCCGCAGCACACCGAGGGCATCGTCGTACGATGAAGTATCGGCTGTCGTGGGGCCGGACGCGATTATGTCCAGTGGGTTCCCGACCACGTCGGAAACGAGCAGGGCAAGAATGCCGGCACCGCCGGCCGCCTGCGCGAGCCGGCCGCCCTGGATCAAGGAAAGATGCTTGCGAACGGTGTTTATTTCGCCGATGGTGGCGCCGCAACGCAACAGCAGGCGCGTAAGCGCCTGCATGTCGTCCAGGCCGACGCCCTGGGGATAGAGCGGGAGCAACGCCGATCCGCCACCCGACATAACGGCGATGACGAGCGCATCCGGTCCCGCTCCCTTTACCAAGTCGAGCAGTTTCCGGGCACCCGCCTCGCCGCGCCGGTCGGGTTCAGGATGACCGGCTTCGACTATCTCGATCGTTCGGGTCGTTTCCGCGTGGCCTTCCTTGACTACAACGACTCCCGAATCGATCCGGTCGCCGAGGATCTCCTCGACGGCGACGGCCATCGGAGCGCTCGCCTTGCCAGCGCCAACCACGACGACGCGCTCGAACGCATCGAGGTCATATTCGCCACCACCGGCAAGCAGCCGCGACCCTTCAAGCGAAACGCGACGCATGACGGCCTGGTGAGGCTCGACGGCGGAAACCGCCGCGTCCGCGATATCCAGGATTTTACGTCGCAGGGAACTATCCATCAGGCGGGTCGAATCGGGAGGTCAAGTCGATTTCACGAATCTCCGCCGAGCGCCGCTCTGGCTGACGCTCGCCAGTGGATGCTAGTCGGGCAGTCAGATGCTGGAACAGGCTGCGTCGATCCGGTTGAGCGCATCGTCGATCACGGAGGCGCTATGAGAAGCGCCGAACCCGTGGTGGCCCAGCGCGACATCGTAGGAGTGGAAATAGACTCCGCGCTCGTAGCACGCGGCGATGAACCTCTTGAGGCTGTCTGAGTCGTGGCCGGCGACGTCCTGGTAGACCCGCGGTTCGGACGCCGGGTCCAGCCCGAAATAGAGACCGAACCGCGCACCGAGTCCCTGCACTCGGCACCTGATGGAGTGCCGTTCGAATATCTCCCGCAACCCGCCGTAGAGACGGTCGGCGGCGGCCAGGATGCCGTCAGGCCCATCGTAGAAGCCGGGCGACGCCAGCTCTTCGAGCGTAGCAAGGCCTGCGAGCAACCCGAAGATATGACCGGAATACGTGCCGCTGTGCGCGGCCGACCCCAGCGGGCTGAACGTCTCCATAACTTCGCGCCGTCCCGCCACGATTGCGAGCGGCACACCGTTTGCGACCGCTTTGCCGAGGAGCGTTACGTCGGGCGTAACCCCGTAGTAGCCCTGCGTACAGTCGACGCCCGTTCGAAATCCGGACAGAATCTCGTCGTAGACGAGCACGGCCCCGGCATCGCGGGTCAGGTCACGGACGGCCTCCATGTAGCCGGGATCGGCGACAAGGCAGCCGGAGTTGTAGTTGACCGGTTCCATGATTACGGCGGCGATCTCACCCTGGTTTTCGCGAAAAGCCCGCTCGACCGCGGGCAGATCGCCCCACGGGGCGACGAGCACCAGGTCGGCGAATTCATCGGGAATTCCGCCGGAATCTATCGTTGGTTCGAGCAACTCGCCGGGGGCCGGATCGCGCCGCGGGGGATGGGTGCTGAATATCACGTGGTCGTGCAGACCGTGAAAATGCCCCTCAAATTTCAGAATCTTGCCCCGACCGGTGTGCGCTCGGGCGAGGCGGATAGCGGCCATCGTGGCTTCGGAACCGGAGTTGGCATAACGGACCAGCTCGGCGCTGGGCAGGAGGTCCACAATTCGCGCAGCCAACCGCTGCGCGAATACGGTCTCCGGGCCGTGCACGATTCCGATATCGAGCGCGTGCTCGATCGCGGCTCTCAGACCGGGGTGGTTGTGTCCGAGGATGGTGGCCCCGAAACCAGTGTGAAAGTCGATATAGCGCGAACCATCGGAAGCGATAAGCCACGGACCGTCGCCGCGATCAGCCAGAAAGGCGCGTCCCAGCCCCGGATTCTCGCGCGCCGAGCCGGACAATCCGGCGACCAGAACTTTGGCCGCGTTTTCGAAATGCTCTTCGGCACGGTCGCGGGTGGCGGTCGCCTGCGTGGTTCTGATTTGGCCGGCCATGGACGATCCCTCCGGAGCGGGCGCGGGCAGCAATCGACAGGGCGATAGGCGAAACTTACTTTACTCCATCACCTGTTTTCATAGGGGGTCTCATGCGCATCGCGGTCGGCGGCCTTATGCAAGAGTCGAACAGCTTTTCGCCCGTGGGGACGGTGCTTGCGGATTTCGAATCCGAATACCTTCTCAGAGGACCCGAAATCCCCGAGTTCTTTGCGGGGACCAACACGGAGATCGCGGGCTTTCTAAGCGCCTGCGAGTCTGCCGGCGGGGAGGCAATCCCGCTCTTCGCGGCCGCCGCGAACTCCGGCGGGAACGTGACGGCAGAAACCTTTAGAACGCTAACCGGCAAGCTCTTGGGGAGTCTGCGACAGGCGACGGCGGAGGCTCCACTGGATGTCCTGTTGCTCGCGCTTCACGGGTCTATGTGCGTGGACGGCGAGGACGATCCCGAGGGCGCAGTGCTCGATTCCTGCCGGTCCGCCGTGGGGCCTGAATGCGTGATCGGGGCTTCGCTCGATCTACATGCGAACGTGACCGAACGCATGGTCGGCGCGGCAGACGTGCTGGTGGGATACCGGACGTATCCCCACGTTGACCAGGCGAGCACGGCCCAGCGGGCGGCGAGCGCCGCGCTGGCCGCAACCAAGGGGCCCCGTCTGAAAACGGTGCTACAAAAGCTGCCGCTGCTCGTGCAGGCCGAGCACATGCAAACGACCGACGGACCAATGCACGAGCTAAGGACCCAGGCCGACCTGCTTGAAACAGAGGGATCCGTGGCGGCGGTTTCGGTCTTCGGCGTGCAGCCGTGGCTCGACTTCCCCGGCGTCGGATGCAGCGTGACGGTAGTGGGAAGCGATGAGGCGGCCGCCCGCGATCACGGGCGGCGTCTCGCGGGCGAATTCTGGCGGCGCCGGGACCGCTTCGCCGTGGAGCTGCTGGATATAGAACGGGCGGTCCGAGAGGCGCTTGAAACCGAGGGAAGGCCGGTTGTTCTGGTCGATTCGGCGGATTGTCCGTCGTCCGGTGCGCCGGGAGACTCGGCGGCGATCCCCGCGGCCCTGCTGGACTACACAGGAACGGGCAGCGACCTGGGCGGACTGTGCCTGACGACGGTGGTAGACGCGGAGGCTGCCGCAGCCGCTCAGAGCGCGGGCATGGGCGGGCGAGTCGAGCTAACGGTCGGCGGGAAGCTGGACCCCACCCGCTCGAAGGGCGTCAGGTTAGCCGGGCGCGTGGAGAGCGTGACCGACGGAAGATTCATACGAAG
>JAPOVO010000056.1:0-2943 GCA_026708165.1 Chloroflexota bacterium
GGATGGAGTCTGGCGTTCACGGGGACCATTTCTGGTTTTCGTGGGCAGCGTTCCGCCCCGAAACGAGGATCTTTAGAGCCGGGTAGCTCAGGTGCGGGCTAGCCCGGCTAACGCGTCTCGGCGTGCGCGACTACGGCGTGATCCGCAATTCAGAGCGTTCACGAAAGCGCTCCAGTCCAAGCTCGATCAGCCTGTCGACCAGCTCGGCGTAGGGAATCCCGGACGCTTCCCATAGCTTGGCGTACATGCTTATCTGGGTGAAGCCGGGAATGGTATTGGCCTCAAGGACGAAGATCTTTTCGTCCGCCCGCCGGAGTAGGAAGTCCACGCGGGCCATCCCGGAAATGTCGAGGGTGGTGAACACCTCGACCGCCGTAGCCCTGATTCGATCGTGCAAGTCGTCGGGCAGGTCAGCCGGTATGACCGTGCGGGAGCGGTCGTCGAAGTACTTGGACTCGTAATCGTAGAACTCGCCGGCGGGGAATATCTCGCCGCAAATCGAGGCCTCGGGCCGGTCGTTGCCGAGCACCGAGCATTCGATTTCGCGCGCGTCTTCGACGGCCTGCTCGACGAGGATGCGCCGGTCGTACTGGGCCGCCAAATCCATCGCCGGGGCAAACTCGGAGGCGTTATGGACTTTGGAAATGCCGACGCTGGAACCGAGGTTGGCAGGCTTTACGAACACCGGATAGCCGAACTCGCCGGCGATCCGGGCGGGGACAGCGTCGGGTCGGGCACGCCCATCGATGGCGAGCAGCAGACTGTACGGAGAGACGTTCAGGCCCGCCTGCGATAGAAGCGCCTTCATAACGGCTTTGTCCATGCCCACGGCCGATCCCAGCACACCGGCTCCCACGTAGGGAATGCCGGCCATTTCGAGCAAGCCTTGCACCGTCCCGTCTTCCCCGTAAGGGCCGTGCAGCACCGGGAAAACGATGTCCAGCTTGGAAACGGCGTCCGGTTGCGAGTCGCCGCGTACCGAGAGGAGCCCATGCCGCTCGCTCTGCACAACGCTTTCTCCGGCGTCCTGATTGTCAGCGTCGTCAGAGAGCTCTTTCATCGGATTTTCGGAAAGCAGCCATCGACCGTCCCGATCGATCCCGATCTCGGTTACGTCGTACTTGTCGCGGTCGAGCGCGGCCAGGACCGACTTGGCCGACAGCAGCGAAATCTCGTGCTCGCCCGATCTCCCGCCGAATAGAACGCCGACGCGAAGCTTCCGCTTCACGGCGCGATCCCAAGCTGCGAGCTGGTGAAGAGCGGTCGCAACTCAAGGTCCTGCTCGGAGAATTTGAGTTGCGCGCCTTCTTCGCGGTCGAGCACGCAGATGACCACGTCGAGCTCGACACCGAATTTTCTGAGGTGGTCCGCCGCCGTTAGCGCCTGGTTGCCCGACGTTATAACGTCTTCGACCAGAACGACGCGCTCGCCTACAGCGATCTGCCCCTCGAAGTGCCGACCGGTGCCGTAAGCCTTTGGTTTTCGTCGGACAATCACGTAGGGCAGATTACCGACGAGACACATGCACGCCACCAGCGGGACCGCGCCAAGCTCGGGGCCGGCCAGCCGGTCCACGTCGTCTGGAACGAGATTGAGCAGCTCGGTCGTTACATCGCGCAGCAGGTCGGGTCTTGTCTCGAAGAGGTACTTGTCGAGGTAGTAGTCACTCCTCGTCCCGGAGCTTAGGAGAAAGTCGCCCTTGAGGAGGGCTGCCTCAACGAGCCGGTCTCCGAGTTGCTTGAGTTTTGCTTGCAGAGGTTGGTCGGATTCGGAAGGCGTGGGGACCTCACCCTCGTTTTCGGCGTCGGTGACCGTCATGTCAGTTAGATGCTACAGCGCTCCGATTGAGTCTGTTTGATTGAACCGATGTTATCAGTCCTCTTCTTCAGAGTTGTTCGCACGAGGTTCTTATCACACGTAATATGACTTCGACTCGACAATCGGGCGAAAACGTGGAAGTGGAGGCGGAAGTTGCGCGCTAGAGACGTATCTGCCGTCGGCGTGGTGGGCGCCGGTCTGATGGGGCACGCGCTGGCCCTGGAATTCGCGCGAGCCGGATATGAGGTTTGGCTAAACGACGAGTCGAAGTCGCAGCTCGACTCAGCCCCGGAGCGAATCCGGAAGGCGGTGTCCGTCTTGGCGGAGGTTGGACTTGCCGAGACCGACGATGCCGGCCCGATACTCGAACGCATTACCCGCACATCCGATCTGAGAGTCCTGGCCGAGGCGTCAAACTTCGTGGTCGAGGCCGTGGCGGAGGACCTGGCAGTCAAGCACGAGGTGTTTTCCGACTTGGACAGGTATTGTGCAGACGACGTGATTCTGGCCAGCAACACCTCGGCCATAAGTCCGACGGCTATCGGAAACGCGACCAGGCGGCCCGACCGGGTTGTCGTCACGCACTATTTCAACCCCCCTTACCTGCTTCCGGCCGTCGAGGTCGTTCCAGGCAGGCAGACCTCACCCGAAACCGTCCGTACGACCGTCGAGATTTGCCGGTCCATCGGTAAGACGCCCGCCGTCCTGGAGACCGAAATCGCCGGCTTTGTGGTCAACAGGCTCCAGTTCGCTCTCTACCGCGAGGCCCTATCCCTGGTTGAAGAGGGAATCGTCAAACCGGAGGACCTGGACAATCTTGTCGTGAGCAGCATCGGCAACCGGTTGGGCGTTTACGGTCCTTTCAGGATCGCCGATCTTGCGGGGCTGGACGTTTATGAAGCGATATGCCACAACGTGTTTCCCCTGTTGAGTAACGCAGATGCGCCGGCGGACGGACTGCGCAGGCTAGTTGCGTCGGGGCGTCTTGGAGCGAAATCGGGGCGGGGCGTTTTTGACTGGCCGCCGGAGGCGGCGGCTGAGGTCACGGGTGCGCTGGCGCGCCACGCCGCAGCCATGTTGGGAGGGCGGACTTCCGTTTAGGCCGACGCGGGCGGCGGTTCGTCG
>JAPOVO010000056.1:2953-5142 GCA_026708165.1 Chloroflexota bacterium
CCGTTAGCCCCGAGCGAGCCTGCTGTCTAGGTTCCTGCCGGTATGTCGCGGCGATTTGCGGACATCGAAATCGTCGCTGCGCCGGTCAAGAGGATCCAGATGACGGTTGCGATGGTTAGGTGCGCGACGGCGACCGCAGGGGGAACCAGCAAGATGGGGTTCAGTGCGCCGACGATGATTTCGATCACCGTCAAGGCGGCCGCCCCGTGCAGAAGACCGCGAACTAGCCTGGGAGCCTTTGCCGCGTAGGCCGTCCACGTGGCCCATATCACGGCCAGGGTCATGGCCGCCGCCAGAATCCGGTGTATGAGACCGATCCACTGCCGCCAGTCCCCGGTGGGAATCAGGGTGTTATTGCATAGCGGCCATTGCGGACACGCCAGCGACGATCCGCTGGTTGCGACGTACGCCCCGAGCAAGAGCGCCGCGTACGTGAGTACCGCCGCCACCAAAGTGGCCCGGGTAGTTCTCCGAGCGGCGTCCGGCGATTGCTCACTGCTCCGTAGCCTCAGCGAAGCCTGGCCGGCGATAACGGCAAGCACACCGATGAAAGCAGTGGCCAGGCCAAGATGGGCGGTGACGATAATTGCGGACAACTTTGCAAAGATGACCACCGCACCAAGCACGATCTGCGCGAGCACCAGCACGCCCGATAACACCGCGGCGTAGAAGATGCTTGCAGCTTCGCGGCGGACTCGCATCGAGTAGAGCGCGATCCCAAGCACGAGCGAGCCGACGGCGGTGGCCGTCAGTCGATGCGCGAATTCGAGCGTGGTGCCGCGTTCCGCAGGAGGAAGCACCTGTCCCTGGCACAATGGCCAGTCGGGACAGGCCAAACCCGAACCGGTCACTCTCACAACCCCACCGAGCGCTACGAGGAAGATGGAAACCGCGATGGTGATAAGGGTCACCTTGAGAAGGAAGCGATAGTAGGCAGTGGGCACGGTGGTCGCTAACCCTTGCATGGGTTTGCTCTCGGCCCGAAAATCGACAGCTTGTGTCCGTCAGGATCCCGAAAGATGGCCGACCATTCTGTGTCGGTGGCCTGGTGCGGCCCAGCAATGAACTCGATGCCTCTCTCGCGCAGACGCTCGCAAGCCTGGTCAATGTCGTCGACCGTGAACACCACTTCCGTAGCTCCCTCAAGGCTCCCGGAGAATCTCGCCAAAGGTTCGCTGAGGCACAGGGTGACTGCTCCTGTATCCAAAAACGCGAAACCCGGGATCTTGGCCTTGATCTCCAGACCCAGGAGACCGTTGTAGAAATCCAGCGAGCGGCGCACATCGGCGCAGCCCAGCATCACGTGACCGATCTTTCTTAGTTTCCAGCCATTGTCAGCCGCGATCTTGCCGGCTCCCACAGTTGAAGCAAATGAGGTTGATTGCGTCTTCATGCGCGGGTCAAGCATAGCGCCGGTCGGCAATAATTGAACTGTTGGGCCGAGAGTTCGAATTGGGCAATTTTCGTGCGGCGGTCATTGTCCACGTTTCGCCTTATTGATACCCTGTTCGCGCTCGTTTGCCCATACAAGCCGACCGCCCTGAAAAAGAGCGGCGGCACACTCGTAATCTGTTGTAGCGATGGAGATGGCTTGGACGAATCTGTCTGGATCGTGGTGCTTGATTGAACGCCGGACGTAACGGTTCCGGCGCTGGTCGCGCGGCCAAACTGCTTCCGCTCTTTGTGGTCGCGGCGATCGCGCTTTCCGCGTGCGGTCAGCTAACCCAGTCGACGCAGCAGCCGGTAGGCGACAACGCGCGGCAGATCCTTACCTTGTTCATGCCGATCCTCTGGGGCGCGGTCGCGATATTCGCGCTGGTTCTTGGATTCCTGGTCTATAGCATGATCAGATTTCGCAGGCGGTCGGATAGCGACCCGATTCCGAACCAGGTGCACGGCGATATCCGACTGGAGGTGCTGTGGACGCTGGTGCCGACGGTGATCGTAATTGCCCTGGCGGTGGCGACTTTTCGGACTATCGCCGTGCAGGCTCAGGCCGCTCCCCCCGACGCGCTTAAGGTGAACGTGGTCGGCCATCAGTGGTGGTGGGAGTTCGAGTATCCCGACCTTGGAATAACCACGGCTAATGAGCTTCACGTGCCGGTCGGAAGGACGATCGATCTAAAGATTGAGGCATCCGACGTAATACATTCCTTCTGGTTTCCAAGGATCGCGGGCAAAATCGACGC
>JAPOVO010000438.1 GCA_026708165.1 Chloroflexota bacterium
AGTAGCTTCTCATGGGGAGTGCCGAACGTTCCTTTCATTGCCCGCCGTCTCATTGGGAATCCCTCAACCGTATCTCCACATGTGGTGATCGTCGTGCGATGAGCCTGGATTCGAGTGTCATGGGGCGGGTAACGGGTGTCTGCTGTAGAAGGCCCGTCCGTTTTGAGCGGCGAGGACAGGAGGCAGCTTCTTGAGTTTGAAAGACGCCGTATTTTGAACTGGCCCGCGGACTTTCAGAAAACAGAGGGCCTTTGACGGTCAGATGATGATGGGAAAGCGGGGTATATGAGGGTACAAAATTCCCTTTTGCTGCGTTTGTGGGGATGTGTATCGGGAAGTGAGGGATTCCAGGTGGCCGTTGGCTTTTGCCCTCATTCCTGGTTGGATAGGCTCATGACAGACGGCGGCTTAGGCGCGGATTGCGAAGAGTATGAGGACGGCTATGCCGAGGGCGGCTCGGTAAATGGCGAAGGCTCCGAATCCGTTGTTACTGACGTAGCTGAGGAGCCATCGCGCCGCGAAGAAGCCGGACACGGCGGAGAGGACCAACCCGAGGCCGAGGATGGCCAGCTCGTCGGGCGCAGCTCCGGATTGGGCGAGTCGGAATCCTCTAAGCGCCGCAGCTCCAAGGATCGCCGGCGCCATGAGCAGAAATGAGAACTTCGTCGCTTCGAGCCGTCCCACGCCCAACGCCCTGCCCGCCGTCATCGCCAGACCGGACCGGGATACACCGGGCACCAGCGCGCCCGCCTGTACAACCGCTATGGAAGTCCAGATGGCCAGAGACTGGCCGTCGGCGGTCTTTACGCCGCCGAGGCGGTCGGCAGCGTAGAGCGCCGCGCCGCCGGCGATCAGGGCGAGTGCGACGATCCAAGGCTCCCGCAGGGCCGTTTCGACGATGGACTCAAGTGCCAGGCCGGCGATGGACAACACGATCGTACCGGCAACGATGGCGACCAGCTTGCGCCTAGCGCTGGACCGTGTTTGCGGCTGCGATGATCGGACGGAGACGAGCAGGTCGCGCCATTCGAGACGCATCGTCGATATCGCTGCCAATCCGGTGCCCAGGTGCACGGCAACCGCGAAGGTGAGTCCGGTCACGATCCGCGACTCGATGCCCGCGCCCCACGGGACGATCACAAGATGTCCCGAGCTGCTGATCGGGAGAAATTCGGTAATGCCCTGAACGATTGCCGCAAGGACCGCTGCCAGCCAGTCGCTTGAGGTCAGGTTTTCCCCCTATCGATGCGGCAGCGGGCTTCGCTCAAGCGGCGATTTCACCGTTCCGGATCCGCGAACACGGCGTGTGCTAGATGAAGATCGGCGCCAGCACCAATGTGATCGTGCTCAGGAGCTTGACGAGCACGTGCAGCGACGGTCCGGCCGTGTCCTTGAACGGATCTCCTACGGTGTCGCCTACAACGGCGGCGGCGTGAGTCTCGGAGCCTTTCTGGACGGTCGTGCCGTCGGCTTCCTTCATTTCGCCTGCTTCGATGAACTTCTTGGCATTGTCCCAGGCTCCGCCGCCGTTGTTCATGACGGTTCCGAGGATCACACCGGCGATGGTGCCCACCATAAGCAAGGCGGCCTCAGCTTCGGCGCGCAGGATTACTCCCACGACGACCGGAGCGATCACGACCAGGAGACCGGGAGCGATCATGTTTTTGAGCGCCGAGCGGGTGGCTATGTCAACCGCGGCCTGATAGTCGGGCTTCTCGGAGCCGTCCATGATCCCGGGATGCTCCCGAAACTGACGGCGCACTTCCTGGATGATTGCACTCGAAGCTATTCCGACGGCCCGTATGGCCAGGGCGCTGAAGAGGAAGACCAACATGGCGCCGAGCATGGCGCCAATGAAGACCTCTACCTTGGCGATGTCCACGGAGTGGAGACCGGCCTTTTCGAGGTAGGCGCTGAAGAGCAGGAACGCGGCCAGCGCCGCCGAGCCGACGGCGTAGCCCTTGGTGAGGGCCTTGGTGGTGTTGCCGACGGCGTCGAGGTCGTCGGTTATGCGCCGAGCATCCTCGCCCGCGCCGGAGAACTCGGTTATTCCGCCGGCGTTATCGGTGATGGGGCCGAACGTGTCCATCGCGAGGATATAAGCGGCGCTCATCAGCATTCCCATGGTGGCGACGGCGGTACCGAAGATGCCGCCGGCGACCGGGTTGTCGGTGACTAGCCCGAGAGCTTCGACACCCTCACGACCGCAGATGAAGGAGGCTCCCAGCGCGACAGCAATGACGATGATGGGCGCCGCAGTCGTCTCGAATCCGACGGCGATCCCGGAAATGATGTTGGTCGCGGGACCCGTCCTCGACGCCTCGGCGATGTCGCGGACTGGCCGCCAGGTGCCGGCTGTGTAGTACTGGGTGATGTAGACGAACGCGATGCTGGTCAGGATTCCGACCATCCCGGCGAGGAAGAACCAGATGCTGTCGAGCATTACGAGGGTGGCGAACAACATTCCGAGCGTCGAGAGACCGGCGGTAATCCAGTATCCGATGTCCAACGCGCGCTGCGGGTCCTTGACCATCGAAGGGCGGATTGCGATCAGCCCGACGAGCGAGGCGATGAGACCAAGACCGCGGACGACCAGCGGGAAGAGGATCCAGGCTTCGTTCTGGCTTCCGGTGGCTATGTAGAGGGCTACTCCGAGGATCATGGCGCCGATGTTCTCGGCGGCGGTCGATTCGAAGAGGTCGGCGCCGCGTCCTGCGCAGTCGCCGACGTTGTCGCCGACGAGGTCGGCCACAACAGCGGCGTTTCGGGGTTCGTCTTCGGGAATGCCAGCCTCGACCTTGCCGATGATGTCGGCTCCGACGTCAGCGGCCTTGGTGTAGATTCCGCCGCCGAGCTGGGCGAACAGCGCGACGAAGCTGGCTCCGAACCCGTAGCCGACGATGAGGAACGGGGCAAGAGCGGGGTTGTCGAGTCCACCAAAGAGAAGGAAGAGCACGTAAACTCCGAGCAAGCTCAGAGCCACGACGAGAATCCCGGAGATCGCGCCGCCGCGAAGCGCCACGGTAAGCGCGTCGCCTAGTGAGGATTCGGCGGCGCGGGCGGTGCGGACGTTGGCCTTGACCGCGGCCAGCATTCCTATGACTCCCGCTAGTCCGGAGCTGAACGCGCCGATTATGAAGGCGACGCCGGTGTGCCAGGCGAGGCTGAAGCCACTAATCTCCTCGACGTCTTCACCTGGAGGCGTTTCGGCCCCGAAGACGCCCACGATGGCCGCGAGGATAAGCGCTCCGAGCACGGCCAGAATCGCGATAGTTCGGTACTGACGGTTGAGGAAAGCCACCGCCCCTTCGTATATGAAGCCGCCAACCTCGCGCATCCGCTCGCTGCCTTGATCACGCCGAAGCATGTCCCAAGTCAGGTATGCAACGAACAGCAGGGCGAGCAAAATCGAACCGGGAACTATCCAGATCATGTTCTCCTCAAGCAAAAGTTGGCGGTATAAGACGGTGCCGGGCAATCACGCAAATGAACGCAATAGTCTACTTGAATGGCCGCCCGGTAGCTAAGCGTTTGAGACCGGATCCGCTACGACTCTTTCAAAGCCGCTTGAATGGCATCGAAAAGCGTGTCCAGCTCTGCCTGGCTACCTATGGATATGCGAAGGGCGTTGCTGACCATCGGGTTGTCTGAGAAGTGCCGGACAAGGATCCCGCGTTCGCGAAGATAGTCCAAGGTGCTCACGGCCGAATGGTTGCCGAAGTCGACGAGAATGAAGTTCGCCCGCGACGGGTAGACCCTCAGCCCCAACTCGTTACTGAGCCTTTGGGAGAGACGGTCTCGACGCCGGGCCGCGTCGGCCCATGACTTCGCTGCCCAAGCCTCGTCGCCGAGCGCGGCGACGGCGGCAATCTGTGTGGCGCTGCTGACGTTGTACGAGTCCTTGACCTTCATCACGTTGGCGGCCAGCTCCTTGGACGCGAACATGTAGCCCACGCGCAGGCCTGCGAGACCGTACGCCTTGGACAGGGAACGGGCCACACAGACGTTGGGATATTTCCCGACGAGCTGCGAGCAGCCTTCGCCGGAGAAATCGGCGTAGGCTTCGTCGAGCACTACCAAGTTCTGACCGGACTCGCATATCTCGGCGATCTGTTCGACGGGGTACCACGTGCCGGCGGGATTGTTGGGATTGGTGATGAAGAGGACGGCGCCGCGTGTGGAGCAGAGCTTGCGGACGGGCAGAGAAAAGTCGTCTGCGAGCGGCACCTCCACGTTTCTTGCGCCCTGGATCTGGGACAGGACCGGATAGAGCGAGTAGCTGGGCACGGTGTAAACAACGCTGTCGCCGGGGTCGCAGGTGACTCTTATGAGCAGATTGAGGATGTCGTCGGAGCCGTTTCCGACGACGAACTGGTCCGGCTCGGCGTTGAATCGCCGGGCGAGCTCGTTACGCAAGGCGCTCGACGAGGCGTCGGGATAGAGTCGGAGCGCGGCCGGGTCGATTGAGTGGATCGCCTCAAGCGCGGCGGGCGAGCACTCGACGTTCTCGTTGGTGTTGAGCTTTATCCAGCCGCCACTTCTGGGCTGTTCGCCCGGGACGTAGCCGCTCATTGCGGCGACATTTTTGCGGATGGTTACCAAGTTCGGTCAGCCACGATAGTGCAGGTTGGAGCGGCCTTCGATCAGACGCTTCGAGCGCGGTCACCCATTCAGTCTAGTTTCGACCCTCGGATAGTCACAAACGCGCGGGGGCCGCTTATTGTGCAGGCGGTCGACCGTTGATAACATTTTTTCAGACGCAAAAGCTGGGAGGCTTCTTGAAGGCGGCTGCTTCCCGGCATGACAAGTCTTAGAAACGACAGCAACCACGCCCGAATCGTTATAGCCGCCAACAACCGCATAGGCGCCGGTTGGGCCGGAGATTCCTCAGCAATTTCGATTGACCGCGAGGCTCTGAGGGTCGTGTCGGAATACTGCTCCGGCATTTCCGCGGACGCCCTGCTGATCGCCGGGGACCTGTTCGATTCACCCGCTCCGTCTCCCGATTGTCTCTTGTTTGTTGCGGGCGTGCTTGCCGACTTGCGAAAGGCGGGCGGGTTCGTCGGCGCGATCTGCGGCGAGGGAGGTCTCCCGGGGGCGCGGGCGGTTCCCGCCCGAGTTTTTTTCGCGC
>JAPOVO010000479.1 GCA_026708165.1 Chloroflexota bacterium
ACGCGCATGGCAAGCCCCTTAGCGGCTGACAAAACAACCGTAGCGAGCCATGGAGACGCATCTGTTCAACGCTTTGAGCTTGTCGGATGAGGGTGGTTCGACAGGCTCACCACGAACGGATAGCGGGTACTACGAACGGGAGAGATCAATCGACAGCTTAAGCGGCGAATTGCCGTATCGACAGGAGGTCGAAGAGTGAAATGGCATGAGATGACCGGTCCGGAAGTGCACGAGCTGGCGAAAACGACCGACCTGGCCGTGCTGCCGATCGGCTCGCTGGAGACGCACGGGCCGCATCTTCCCAACGGCTCCGACTCGTTCATAGCCGAGCGGGTGTGCGAGCTTATCGCCGAGGAAGTGCCCTGCATCGTGCTTCCGACCCTTTACTACAACATTTGCGCGCAGATGAAGAGCTTTCCGGGCGGCGCGATCTCCATTCCGCCGCAGGTGATGATTCAGCTATACGACGCGATCTTCAGCGAATGCGCGAGGCTCGGGTTCAGGAAGATCTTCGCGGCGGTATGCCACGGCGGATCGGAGACGCCGGTGGAGTTCCTGGCGAACATGGTGCACGAGCGCGCCACGTCGGAGGTGCCCGGAAAGCCCGCCAAGCCCGACTACTACCTGTTCAGCAAGACCCTCTCGCCGGGGGTGGCGGCGGCCAAGTACGCCAAGGACCCCGTGCTGGAAGTGGGCCATGGCGGGGAGATTGAGACGGCGCTGAACATGGCATGCCGCCCCGACCTGGTGCACATGGATCGGGTGACCGAAGACGGTCCGACCAACCCCCGGGCGGTCTCGGCCAACTATCACATCGAATGGATCAACCAGGTGCCGCTGGCGTACGTCGGGAACCCGCACTACGCATCGCTGGATACCGCCGACAAGATCATGGAAGCGGTGGCGGCTGACTTCATCCAGGCGGCAAAGGAGATCGCGGCCTACGAGATCGGAGTGGACGTCTGATCGAACGTCAGTCCGACCGCGCCGGAAAAGGACGGCGGGCGGGGAGACTTAGCTAGGCTTCCGACGCGGGTTCAGCGTTCGCCGATCCGATTGGCGAGGATAGCCGGAAGAGCATCACGGCTGCGGGTATGGCTATGGCGAGCAGCGCCGCGAGCAGGAGAAAGGCGAACGACGTGTGGCTCTCGGTCAGCCGCCCGTGTAGCTGCGCGCCGATGAGAATGCCCATGGCGGTCGGGAACAGGCTCAGACCCATCATCCGGCCCGCCTCGCCGGGAGTGGCGATGTCCTTGACGACGGCGGGAATCTGTCCGGCCAGCGCCCAGGCGACGCCGGTGGCGAATATGCCCATCACAATGAAGGCGGCGGCGCTTCCGGTCGTCAAGCCCAGAACGGCGGACGCCAACGCCATGGACGCCAAGAGGCCGATGAAGATGTGCTTGCGTCCCAGCCGGTCGGATACGGGACCGGCGACGAGCATGCCCACCATTCCGGCCAGGAGGCTCAGTCCGGCGAAGTAACCGGCCAGGGCGTTTGAACCGGTCAGCGTCGCGACGACGAACGGCATGGCCAGAGACCCGGTCGCCCAGAAGATGATGCGCAGCAGCTCGATGGCAATGAACGGCCAGATGTAGCCGCGGCGCAACATGCGCGCGTAGCCGGTGAGCATTTCCGACAGGCTCACACGCGCGACCTGGGCGGGCGCAATACGGGGCAGCCAGATCAAGGCCGCGACCGTCATGGCCAGACTCGCGCCGAGCATAATGCGCCCCAGCGTCTCGAAGGATGTGGCGTCGAGAATGGCGCCTCCGGCCGCCGCGCCGACCGCCGACCCCATCGTACTTCCGAGGAAATAGACGGCGCTGGCGGCTCCGGCCTGGCGCGCCCTGGCGGCCCGCACGAGGTAGGTGATGCCGCCGACGGTAACGAATCCGTGGCCGGCGCCGTGCAGCACCGCCAGCAGGACCAGCAACCACTCGCTGGCGACAAGAAACACGCAAGCGGCCGCCACGGTGGCGAGCAGTCCCGCGACCAGCGAAGGCTTGGGCCCCAGCCTGTCGCTTGCGACCGCGGCGAACAAGCCGGTGAATCCCATCGGGATGGCGGTTATCGCGCGGTAGTTGCCGGCGATGGCCTGGTCGGCGCCAAGCTCGTCTCGAACGAAGATGCCCAAGAACGGCAGAAACGGACCGATCAATACGCCGTTGACAAACACGATGGCGACGAAGATGAGGAAGCGCCGGTCGGCTGCGTAAACGCTGTTGACGGCCAGCGCGAGCCGGCGGAATAGGCGGCTTGGGAGACCGGCGCCGGTCATGACCGGCGGCCCGCCGCAGGCCTGCCGAAAACGGGAGGCGGGCGCCTTTTGCCTCGTTGAGAGAACGTCGAGGGGGGCAGCGGTACCTCGCTTTGTATGCGAAACCGGGGAACGAAAAGCGTAGACGCGCCCCAAAAGATAGCGGAGTCGACGGTCGGGGGAGGACTCGCGCGCAGGCAGCGGGCGGGGTCTTCTTAATTTATCGGTGAACGGACACGCCGCTTGGCGGTTAAACTCGCGGCACGTTCGATCCGCGGGGCCGCTGCCCAGTGATATCGAGCGGGAAGATTGCCGCGAGGTCGCTGGCCAGTCTGATTACACACCGGTTCCCGGTCGAGAAGTTGGACGAGGCGCTGCGGGCGGTCGAGGACAGACCTGACGCGGTGGTCAAGGCCGTTCTCGAATGGCAGCGGCAGTGTGATACACGAAACGTCTTGTCTTATAGAAAGTATTGGAAGAGCGATAAATGAGCGGAAATAACTCCTCGGACAGGCGGCGAAGAGTCCACAGGTTGATGGTGTTTGGAGGCGGCGGGGCCGGTACCGCCATCGCCAGAGCCGCGGAAGCCTCGGGCAGGGCGGAAGTGGTGGCGATCTGCGAGCCGAATCCGGACCGCCGCGCCGAGCTTGCAAGTGAGTTCACGTCGGCGGCAATCTCCGACGATTACGAAGCGCTGCTGCGGGAGACGAGTCCGACCATCGCCGACGTTGCCAGCCCGGACCATCTTCACACCGAGCACACGATCGCGGCGCTGGAAGCGGGCTGCGACGTGCTGGTCGAAAAGCCGCTGGCGGTCACGGTGGACGACGCGGTCCGCACGGTCGAAGCCGCGGAACGCGAGAACGCCGTGCTGGTGGTCAACTACACGCTGCGCTTCCAGTACCCCACACAGGAGGCGCTGCAATACGCGCTCGACGGCAAGCTCGGCGAGCCGTTTCTGTTTCAGGGCTACTACGTCCACGACCTGTGGGAGATGTACTCGACCGACGGCGAACGGCACACGCCCTGGAGAGTGGACCCACACAACCCGCAGAACGTCCTGCTCGGCGGGGGGTGTCACCCCATCGACCTGATACTCACTGCCGCCGACAGCCCGCCGGTCGAGGTGACTGCGTATGGGAACAAGATGGCCGAATCGGGGCTGCCGGTGGAGGACTGCTATACGGTCAATATCGCGTTCGAGAGCGGGGCGGTGGCGAATGTGCTGGTCACTACCGGAGTGAACGGCGTGTCTTTCACGCCGGGCTACTTCAACGTCTACGGAACGGACGGCACGATCCTCAAGGACACGCTATACCGCCGGGGAGCGGACCCCGAGAAGCTGACGCGGATGACGCCGGAGCTTGACGGCGGCCACAACTGGCAGTCGGCCTTCGAGGGGTTCGTCGACGCCGTCAACGGGTTTCTGCCGCCACCAGTTCCCTTAGACATCGCATTGCTGAACGTGGCGGTGTGCGAGGCGGCGATCAAAAGCGTCGAGACCGGCAAGCCGGTCAAGCCGCGAATCGTCGAGTCGCGCAAGCCCTGGGGCGACCTGGAAACTGCGCAGCTAATGCTGCGCTATTCGAAAGGGCTCGACGATTTGCCGGAGTGGAACGCGCCGCCGGGCTTCGAGCTGCGCCGCTACGATCCGTCGTACGACGGCCGGATCCGCGACGTCTTGCGCGCGGTGGGATTCGAGCACGCCGCCGGGGATTTCTACGACTACGAGCTGATGCCGCGCAAGGAGCTGAAGGAAGGCACGCACATAGTCGTTCACAACGATGAGGTAGTGGGCGTGACGTTCGCGGGTGTGGTGGACGCTACCGAAGGTCGTCTCGACTACGTCGCGGCCGATCCGAGGTTCAGCGGCAAGGGGATCGGCTGGGCGGTGTGCGCGGGCGTGGTCCGGCACCTGCTGGAGCGGGGCTACAAGACCGCGGTCCTGTGGACGGACGACTGGCGGCTCCCCGCGATCGTCACCTACTTGAAGGTGGGCTTCGAGCCGGTTATGTACCGCGAGGACATGGAGCGCCGCTGGGAGAGGGTCAACGCCAAGCTGGCGCAGAATCGGAGCCGGTTCTCGGGCTGATCTCGCAGTATCGCGCAGAGGTTAGATGCCGACGGCTCCATCGACGGCGATGGCCACGAACAGCAGCGCCAGATACAGCAGCGAGTACTTGTAGGTTGACGCGGCATGGCGGTCGTCCGGCGCGCGCATGAGCCGCCACGCGAAAGCGATGAACACCAGGCCGAGACCGACGGCGGACGCGAGGTATATCCAGCCCACGGCTCCCGTGGCGAAGAACATGGTGGTTAAGGCGACGAGCAAAAGCGTGTAGACGAATATCTGGCGCTTGGTCTCGGAGAGGGTGACGACCAGCGGCAGCATCGGCACTCTGGCGCGGGCGTAGTCGTCCTTGATGAGCAGTGACAGTGCCCAGAAATGCGGCGGCGTCCAGAAGAACACGATGGCGAAGAGGAACAGGGCGGGAAGTTCCAGGCTGCCGGTGACCGCGGCCCAGCCGATGACGGGAGGGAAAGCCCCGGCCGCGCCGCCGATGACTATGTTGTGAGGGGTCCTGCGCTTGAGGCCGAGCGTGTAGACGAAGACGTAAAAGAGGGTGGCCCCAAGCGTGAGTCCGGCGGCGATGGGGTTGGCGCCCCAGACGAGGAGTCCGAACGCCAACGCGTTGAGGATGATCCCGAAGGCCAGCGCGTTCCTGGCGGACACGCGTCCGCTCGCGACCGGGCGGTTGGTGGTCCGCCGCATCAGCTTGTCGATGTCGCGGTCGAGGTAGTGGTTGATCGCGTTGGCTCCACCCGACGCGAACGCTCCTCCAACCAGGACGAG
>JAPOVO010000329.1 GCA_026708165.1 Chloroflexota bacterium
TGGTCCGGTCGTGCGCCTCGCTCCTTCACCAATCGTTTGGAGTCTCGTGGCATCACTTTAACGAATAGTGCAAGCGATTCGGGCCAGGCTCTCAACAGTCTTTCCGCGACCGAGCTGCCGGTTAGTTGAATATGCTCCTCCAGCAGGCCTCTCAGCGTGTCGATGTCTTCCTGCTGTTCGACCGTCTCCAGGTCTACCATCTCTTGATTGCAGAGTCGCTCCAGTTGCGCGTGCTCGTCGAGGACAAAGGCCGTCCCGCCGCTCATTCCGGCGGCGAAGTTTCTTCCCGTCGTACCGATCACCACCACCACTCCACCCGTCATGTACTCGCATCCGTGATCGGCAACTCCCTCTACCACCGCGGCGGCTCCGCTGTTTCGCACGGCGAACCGCTCGCCGGCCCGGCCGCGTATGAAGACCTTCCCCCTCGTCGCCCCGTACAGCACCACGTTGCCGGCGATCACGTTCTCCTCGGGCACGAATCCCGCGGAAGCTGGCGGTGCCAGGGCGATACGGCCACCTGACATCCCCTTGGCGAAGTAGTCGTTGGCGTCGCCTTCAATGGTGACGTCAATTCCCGGGGCCATAAAAGCGCCGAAACTCTGACCAGCCGAGCCCGTGAAACGACACTGTATGGTCGACTCAGGTAGTCCTTCGCCACCAAAGCGCTTGGCGATCTCCGCGCTCAACATGGTGCAAACTGCCCGGTTGGAGTTTTTGAGGTCGAGTTCAATCGATACCGGCGCTCTCTGATCCAGCGCGGGCTGGGCGAGAGCAATGAGCTTGTGGTCGAGAGCGTATTCGAGTCGGTGGTCCTGCTCGGCGCATTGATGAAGCGCCGCGCCTTCCCGGGAGTCCGGCAGTTCGAGCAAATGCGTCAGGTCGAGGCCGTTGCGGATTGACCCGATTTCTCTCTCTCGAATCTTCAAGAGGTCTGTTCGCCCTACCATTTCATCTATCGTGCGCACCCCGATCTCGGACATGATTTCGCGCAGGTGCTCCGCAACCAGGAAAAAGTAGTCGATCAGCGCCTGCGGTGATCCGGCAAAGCGCTTGCGGAGTTCCGGGTCCTGAGTGGCGATTCCTACCGAGCAGGTGTTCAGGTGACAGTTTCGCAGCATTACGCAGCCCAGAACCACGAGCGGCGCCGTGGCGAAACCGAATTCCTCGGCTCCCAGCAAACATGCTATGGCAACGTCGCGTCCCGTTTTGAGCTGACCGTCAGTCTGGATGACGATCCGGTCGCGCAGGTCGTTTTCCACTAAGACTTTCTGCGTCTCGGCCACGCCCAGTTCCCACGGCAACCCGGCGTGCTTGATCGAGCTGAGCGGCGACGCTCCGGTTCCGCCGCTGTCTCCGCTGATAAGCACTACGTCTGCATGGCCCTTCGATACTCCGGCGGCGATTGTTCCCACGCCAGCCTCCGCCACCAGCTTTACGTGTATGCGGGCTGCCGGGTTGGCGTTTTTCAGATCGTGAATTAGCTGGGCCAGGTCCTCGATGGAGTAAATGTCGTGGTGCGGCGGCGGTGAAATTAGCTCGACCCCCGGGGTGGTATGGCGGACCCAGGCGATGTAGTCATCCACTTTGAAGCCGGGTATCTGCCCTCCTTCGCCCGGCTTTGAGCCTTGCGCCATCTTTATCTGCAAGTCTGAAGCACTGGTCAGATAGTGGGCGGTCACGCCAAATCGGCCCGACGCGACCTGCTTGATGGCGCTGTTGGAGGAGTCTCCATTCTCATTGGGTTCGTACCGGCGGTAGTCTTCCCCACCTTCGCCGGTGTTGCTGCGACCGCCGATCCTGTTCATCGCGATCGCGAGCGTCTCATGCGTTTCCCTGCTGATCGATCCTAGCGAAATGGCTCCGGTCGCGAATCGCTTTACGATTTCGCTGGCCGGCTCGATTTGGTCCATCGGCAACGGCTCGGACGCCTGTTTGAAGTCGAGCAGGGCGCGGATAGCGGCAGCGCTGAGTTCGTGAGCGTCGATGAGGTTCGCGAATTCTCGATATGCCTCGGCGTCGTTGTATTTCGCCGCGTATTGCAGCTTTGCGATGGTGTCGGGGTTGTACATGTGATATTCGCCGAACCGCAGCCATTGATAGTTGCCGCCCATCGAGAGTTCGCCGTTGGCGGCCACCTTGCGACTTGAGTATCCGGACGCGTGTCGGATCCTCGCCTCCCGCTCCAGACGCGCCATGTCGGCCCCTTCGATGCGCGAGGGAGTCCAGGTGAAGTACCGGTCTATCAGGTCACTGTTTAGCCCCAAGGCCTCGAATATTTGGGCGCCCTGGTAGCTCTGCAATGTCGATATGCCCATCTTGGACATAACTTTGCAGACGCCTTTGACGACTGCCTTTTGAAAACTCGAGATCGCTGCTTCCGGTTGATCAACGTTCAGCAATCCGCCGGTTGCTAGGTCTTCGATCGTTTCGTGCGCGAGATAGGGATTCACAGCGCTCGCGCCGTAGCCGAGCAGCAGCGCGAAATGATGCACTTCGCGCGGCTCCCCGGACTCGACCACGATTCCGGCGTTCATACGGGATCCCCGCCTGATCAGGTGATGGTGAACGGCGGCCGTGGCGAGCAGGCTTGGTATAGGTACCCGATCGGCGCCCACGTCCCGATCCGACAGAATCAGGATTGTGTATCCGTCATCCACAGCGTTGGACGCGGACTCCAGCAGGTTCTCAAGAGCGGCTTCCATACCGCCGTCTCCGCTCGACGCGTCGAACACGGCCGGCAGCACAACCGCGCGGAACCCCGGACGATCCAGGTCTCGAATCTGCGCAAGCTCGGCGTTGGTCAAGAGAGGTTGGCGCAGCCGAAGCTGGCGGCAGTGAAGCGGAGTTTCCTCGAAGAGGTTCTGCTGGGAGCCGATGAGCGTCTCCATCGACGTTACGAGCTCTTCGCGGATTGCGTCGAGGGGGGGATTGCTTACCTGCGCGAAAAGCTGTTTGAAATACGAGAAAAGGCTCGGAGCCGCCTCGGACAGCACGGCAGGTGGAGCGTCGTTCCCCATGGAACCGACCGGCTCGTTTGCGGTCTCGACCATGGGCCGGATAAGCCAGTTGATGTCCTCAGTTGTGTACCCGAATGCTTGCTGACGTTCCAACAACGTCGAAGGGTCACCTTGTGGAAAGGAGCCGGGTGGAGGAAGGTCTTGCAGTTCCAGCCGGTTCTCCGCAAGCCACCGGCCGTAAGGCCGCTGCGCGGCCAGTTCGGCCTTGATTTCCGCGTCAGCTACGATCCGGCCTTGCTCCGGATCCAACAGAAACATCCTTCCCGGACTCAGGCGCCCCTTCTGCACAATCTTCTCGGGTGGTATCGGCAGCACGCCCGTCTCCGATCCCATTACCAGCAGATCGTCGCTGGTTACCGTGTAGCGAAATGGGCGTAGACCGTTGCGATCGAGAATCGCCGCCAGTTGGCGGCCGTCGGTCGCGACTATCAACGCGGGGCCGTCCCATGGCTCCATCAGGCATGACTGGTACTCGTAATAGTCCCGCAATGCCTGCGGCATCTGCTCGTGGCGCTCCCATGCTTCGGGAATCATCATTGTCAACGCATGTGGCAGCGACCTGCCGGTCGACAAAATGAGCTCCAGCGTATTGTCGAAAGCCACGGTGTCGCTCTCGCCTTCGTTGGCGATTGGGAAGAGCATGTCCATTTCGTCTTCAAACAGCGGCGAGCTCATCATGTGTTGTCTGGCCACCATCCCGTTCACGTTGCCGCGAAGCGTGGTTATCTCACCGTTGTGAACGACGAAACGGTGCGGGTGGGCGAGCTTCCAGGCGGCAAGCGTGTTTGTGCCGAAGCGCGAGTGGACCATAGCGAAGGCGGAACTCATGCGCGGGTCGCGCAAGTCGGGATAGAACATGCGAAGCTGGGAAGAGAGCAGCATTCCCTTGTAAACGATCCGGTTGGAAGAGAGGCTGCATATATAGAAGGCCCCGTCCGCGTCGAACTCGGTTTCCTCAACCATCCACCTGATCACCCGGCGCAGCAGGTAGAGATCGCGTTCCTGGCTGGCCTCGTCAATCAAGGGTTTGCGTCGGCTCGTGAAGAACTGGCGAATCACCGGCTCGTTCTCCTTGGCGAACTTGCCGATATGACGGTTGTCCACGGGAACGTCCCGCCAGCCGAGGAATCGCTGGCTGTAGAGACCGACTATCTGTTCGATGATCTCTTCGCATTCACGCCGCAGATAAGGGTCTTGCGATAGGAACACGCACCCCACCCCATATTCTCCCGGAGGCGGAAGCTCGATTCCGATGTCCCGGCACTCCTCGCGAAAGAAGTTGTCGGACAGCTGAAGCAGGATTCCCGCTCCGTCGCCCGTTTCGGGGTCAGAGTTTCTGGCTCCGCGGTGCTCTAGGTTCTCCAGAACTTCCAGGGCTTTGCGGACTATCTGGTTGGAGGGACGCCCCTTGATGTCCGCCACGACGCCCACGCCGCAGGCATCGCGCGTGTCCGACAAACGTGGAGTGCGCCACTCACCCCGCCGCCGCCGCGCGCGGACTGATGCTCGGCTATCTTTGCGGAAAGTCAATGCGGGACTAACCCGTTGATTTCGGGATCGTCTGATTCGATTCTTCGCGCATGTTGTGCTTTTGCCAAGATCTTCGAATCCGCGTGTCGCCAAGTTGAAGTCGCGGACTCTGCCCGTTCTCCCCGGTAAAAAGAATGACAAGTCAGCCCCATCGCCGTCGTCATTGTCGCATCAATGTAAAGGCGGACGTCTTCGTTCGGAATTTGCGGCGACGGGGCTGCCGCTCCCTCACATAGCTGCCGCTCGACGACGAGGGCTGTTCACGCTAGCGAGGCCGCCTATCATATACCATCAGGCCAGAGTGTTGGCGCAATGATCGTTCGGTCACGGCGCTGGCAGGCGTAGACCGGGTCGACGCCGGTTTCCTAGATGTCCAGATAGTCTCTGAGCGACTGCGCCCTGCGGGGATGGCGGAGCTTTCGGAGGGCTTTGGCCTCGATTTGACGGATGCGTTCGCGCGTGACGTCGAACTCCCTGCCCACTTCTTCAAGCGTGCGGGTGCGCCCGTCATCGAGCCCAAATCGAAGTTTCAAGACTT
>JAPOVO010000286.1:0-745 GCA_026708165.1 Chloroflexota bacterium
GATAACCCCAGATGGCGATACCGGCCGCGCACGCTCCGAAAACAGGCAGCAGTACTCCGGCGAGACCCCACGATGCTCTGGCGCGCCCGACGCTGTGAAACACGTGTCCGAGCGCGAGTCCCGAAAGGCCGAAGACGACAAAAACGAACCACAGGTTGGATATGAACGCCAATCCGCCTGAGGCACCCTCAGCGATGCTGGCGGCTTGTGTCAGCCGCTGCCCGTCCGATTCGAACCGGGCCGGTCCCAGTCCCTCGATGGTGCTGTGTGGAGCGATGAAGCCTACCAGGACGAAGAAGGCTTCTATGAGGACTGCCATAGTGACAGCGCCCAATACCCCGGCAGCCAGGCCGATCAGCCTGGCTTTCGACGCCGGTCCTTCGAGAACCGCGTCTCGCAGGCGCAGGGCTTCAGGTTGCTTTCGTTGAGGGACAGGCGGCATCTCGCGAAGCCTCGGCCCGGAGACGTGAAAAACTGGCGGGTGGCCAGGGTTGCGGCAATCCGCGGATCCGTGGCGCGGGCGCCCGTCTCCTCCGCCCGACGACCTATCGCCTACGCGATCTCCGCTGTGGCTTTGCAAAGTGACACCGTTTCCTCCACCAGCCGGTCCCAGCGGTATTGTGCCAGTCCCTGGCGCGCGGCGTTGGATAATCGACATCCCAGACTCCGATTGGATAACAATGAGCGGACTGCCTGAATCATCGCCTCGTGGTCGCCGTAGTTCACAAGAAGTGCGTTGATCCCG
>JAPOVO010000286.1:755-5082 GCA_026708165.1 Chloroflexota bacterium
AGCCCCGCCCCCGTTGGGAAAACATTGGCCGGCCTGCCGAAATCGCCGCGCGGGGGCGCCGTTAGTCACAAGAAGTGCGTTGATCCCGTCTTCCAGTATTTCGAGGTTTCCGCCGACGGTGGTCGTGACAATCTTGGCACCCGCCCAGCGGGCCTCGAGCAGGACATGAGACATGCCTTCGTAGCTTGTGTTTAGGACGAACACGTCTGCGGCAGCGAGATAGCTGTAAACGTCGGCCTGCTGCACCGCTGCGATGAATTTCGCTCGCGCGCCTTCAGTCCTGGCAAGACTCTCAAGGAATCCGCGCTCGGGGCCGTCTCCAGCTATCACGAGCGTGGCGTCGGGTCCGAAGCTGCGCGACATGCGGATTAGATCGTCGATCTTCTTCCAGGAATATAGCCGCGCCACGGTCAGCACCATCGGGCCGTCGACGCCCACCGAGCGTCGAAGCTCGTCCGAGCCGATGCGGATTTCTGGGCTGCTCGTGAGCGCGTTGTTGATAACGACGACTTTCCGCGGCCGTACGCCCCATCCGCCGACGAGTCCTTTTAGATACAGGCTTGGCACCACGACTCGCGTTGCAAACTTGCAGTACAGCATTTGCGCCAGGCGCACCAACTCGACCTTGATCGCATAGCGCCGGGTCTGGAATTCATCGATGGTGTCGGAAGTCCAAAGCTGCCTGGTTGCGTATTCCCACGCGAAGTCGCCGACTACCTTCAAGATTCTGGGCTTGAACGCGGCAGCGCCGCCGAATACTGCTGGGAGCTCGAGTCCATTGACGTAGATAATGTCCGACCTGAGCGCCCACAGCCACACCCAGACGAATACCTGCGCGAATCGCAGCGGCACCGGCAGACGCCTGGAGACCCGCTTTACGGGATATGGCTCCGGTCCGGGACCAGTGTCGCCGTCCGTGCAGACGACGGCGCGGACGGCGTAACCGCGGGCGTGCAGTTCGGCGGCAAGCCTCGATATGTGCGTCGCTGGCCCGCCGATATCGGGCGGGAAAAGGTTGGATACGAAGAGGACTCGCATCAACGCTGGCGGTGAGCAGTCAGACGCACGGTCTCGCGGAGCCGGTCAAAGGCAGCGAGGCGACGAGCGTTGCAACTCGTGAGCGCAGCGACTTCAGGCTTTTTCCTTGCGCCACCACGAGCTATGGGAATACGGGTCCGTGTGCCTGGGGTTGTCGCGAACGAATCCCGCGAATTTCAATGCCGAGTTGTTGCGCAGAGCTACCGAGATCACCTGGCCGTGTAGCGCCATTCTGGCCAGCCGCTCGTCGTTTCCCAACGTCTCCAACGCGGCTTCGTACGCCGCCTGCCCGTCGAGGTCCTCCATCAGGACTTCTATGAATCGCTTGGTCGAAAACTGACATCTGGGAAGCCCGGCGACGACCCGGTCCACCTCGGGAATCAAGACCTCACGGGCTTCGGATACGTCGGGCTCTGTGAATTCGCGCATGGTCGATTTTCGATCCCTGATGAGGGGCCGTCCGCCGGTCACCCCGAAACCTTGGCACTAGATCATAACGGCGGAGAGAAACATGCGTTGTGTGTGAAAATGCGGCGTGTCGAAATCCTGGATTCGGAGAACCCATGTCAGCGACCGAAACGGACCAGCCCTCAGGATCGTCCAGCGTGCGCAGTGCCGCTCCCCGACCCGGTTGGGACGCGTATTTCATGACTTTGGCGGGTGAGGTTGCCAAACGCAGCAACTGCCGGCGTCGGAAGGTCGGAGCGATAGCGGTCAAGAACCGGACAATCATCAGCACCGGCTACAACGGCACACCGTTCGGAGTGCGAAACTGCGACGCCGGCGGCTGCCTGCGATGCGCCTCGGATGCACCGCCGGGACAGAGTTACGACACTTGCATATGCGTACACGCTGAGCAAAATGCCATCGCGTTAGCGGCGCGCCATGGCACGTCGACCGAGGGAGCCGTGATCTACACGACCCATAAACCGTGTTTCGGGTGCGCCAAGGAGATGATTCAGGCGGGAGTTACCGAAGCCGTGTACGCCGAGGATCTTGGATATGAGCCACATCTGGAATCAGTCTATTCATTACTGATTCAGGAGGCGGGACTCAGGATGAGGCAGTTCTCACCCGAACGGGATTCGGGAAGCTAGGCAGCCAGCTCCAGGTCGTCACAGCAGTCCTGACCGCGAAGCACGCGCTTGGCTGCGTCGATGTAAGGATCGCCTTCTTGTCCGAGCTCGTAGTCCGGTTCGACCTCGATCTCGAAATCGGGTTCGATTCCCTCTCCGGCGAGGTGAGCACCGCCGGGTGTCTCCCATATTGCGACCGTGACTCGCACGACCGACTTGTCGCTTAGGTCGAACGGAACCTGGACCGATCCCTTTCCAAACGTCGTCTCGCCGAGCAGTTGGCCGCGTCCATGGTCTTTGATTGCGCCCGCGACGATTTCGGAAGCGCTGGCGCTGCCGCTGTTGATCAAAACGACGAGCGGAAGGTCGACCGCACTCCCACCGCCAGAAGAGTCGAATGCTATGTCACCCTCGGTTCTCGACCTTTGCGATGCGATCAGCGTTCCTTTCGGAAAGAACTCGCTGGCGACGTCCACGGCCGTAACGAGGAGACCTCCGGGGTTGTTGCGGAGGTCGAGAATCAGACCCTCGGCTCCTTGAGAGGAGAAGTTGTGAAGGGATTCGCGGAACTCGTCGGTTGTCTTGACGCCAAAGTTTGTGAGTCGCACGTAGCCAAACTCATCAACCGATTTTGCGATAACGGAGGGAACTTCAATCTTCCGGCGGGTAACGGTGACGTCCCGCGTCCGGGTTTCGTTTTCACGCTGAATAGTCAAAACTACGGTCGTGCCCGCGGGTCCGCGCACTGTCCGGACTACTGCTTCCAGCGACTTTCCCTTAGTCGGAACGCCGTCCACGGCGATAATGAGGTCATTGCGTTGCAAGCTGGCCTCCTCCGCCGGGGATTCGGGAAGGGGGCGAACGATCCTAATTACCCCGTCGTCGTTAAGGTCCACGTTGGCGCCGATGCCCTCGAATTCCCCTTCTAGCCGCTCACGGCTCATCCTGGCGCCCGTCGCGTCGACCCATTCGGTATAGTCGTCGCCGCTGGCGCGCACCATGCCGCGGGTGGCGCCGTCGACCAGATCACGAGGGTCTAGCGGTCCCTTGTAATAGTTGTTCTGAAGCTGCTCCCAAGCTTCCCAGAAAACGTCGAACCTGCCTTCGATATCTTGCTGCAGCTCGGGTTGGGGCGTGATCGCCGCGAAGACGTCGACCTTGGGATCGGCGACCGCGAGTCCGGAGAGTACGCCCACGGAAAACGCGCTGATGACCGCCACCAGCCCGATCGCGGCAATCAGGGCAAGAGTGCTTTTGCTCATTGGAAGGTTTCCTAGGTTTGGAGATTCGCGATTCTATCGGGGGGGCTGCGGCGCTAGGCGCGCAACCAAGACTCGGTTTCAAACTATCACAAGCGTCGGTGTCCGAGACCTTCGCAAGCGGCCGCTGCAGCTACCGTAAGACGTTGAGCGGGTCGAGTTGCCGTCGGTTGACGCGGTACTCGAAGTGGAGATGCGGCCCTGAAGTCCAGCCGGAAAGACCCACGTACCCGATGATCTGTCCGCGGGAGACGAGCTGGCCTGGAGCGACCGGAGGGGGCAGCGTGATGTCGGCGAGGTGGGCATACAGGGTTTCTTCGGTGTCGCTGTGGGCGAGGATCACCAACATGCCGTACGACGCACGCCTGTCACCCGCGAACGCGTAACCGGAGTGCAGCACTACGCCATCGTCGGCGGCAACTATGGGACTGGCCAGAGGGGCGGCTATGTCGATGCCAAGGTGGGGGCACTGACCGAAGGTACACCCACCGTATCCTGCGGTGATTATGCCGATGAGCGGCCAGATGTACCCACGGCCACCGCTCGCCACCGCTTCCGCGCGGGCCGCTTCGGCGCGTCTGCGCGCCTCTTCCAGCAGGCGCTGACGCTCGAGTCGTTCCAGCTCGAGTCGCTTTTGGTAGCGGAGGTCGGCGATCTTGGACGAGATAGCTTCTTGCTCGTCCTCAAAAGCTTGGACGTCGGCCTCGAGCGCGCCCGCTTCGGCCTCCACCCTGGCAATCAGCTCGTTTTGTTCCCGCGACCGCGCTTCGATCTCTGACTTGACCGATTCGCGCTGCTCCTGGAGTCTCTGGATCTCCCGGCGCTGGTCTTCGATCAGGCGGGTCCTGATGAGGATCTCCGAGCTCTTCTCCTCGATCTCGCGAATTCCGGCTATGTCTTGCCGCACGACGAGTTGAAGACTTGCGATCCGGTCGAGAGCTTCGGTGAAGGAGC
>JAPOVO010000111.1 GCA_026708165.1 Chloroflexota bacterium
TTCGCGGGCTGATTCGAGGCTAGGCACGTCCTCCAAGGGGATGTTGCAACGGGTCGGCATCGCGCAGGCGATGGCGGGCGATCCCAAAATCGCCTTTCTTGATGAGCCAACCTCGGCGCTGGATCCCTTAGGCCGCCGGGAGGTCCGAGACCTGATCGGTGAACTCAGCAACGAAGGCGTGACCGTGTTCCTGAACTCGCATCTTCTGTCGGAAGTTGAGATGGTGTGCGACCGGGTGGCGATTCTCAGCAAGGGCCGGGTTGTGGCTCAGGGCAAGCTGGAGCAACTGCTCGGCGAGCGTGTCCTGACGGTGCGGGTTGGCGAATTCGACCAGACCAAAGTCCGGGAGTTGCTTCCGCGTGTGGACTTTGACATCCGAGATGGGGGGCGGCTGGTTTTCAACATCCCTGACGAGGACGTGGTTCCCCGGATAGTGCGCGCCATCGTGAACTCGGGGGCGGATATTTATCACGTATCGATTGAAGCGAATTCCCTCGAAGATCTGTTTGTGGAAATGGTCGAGGCAACCGACAAGTGAAGCGCGCCGCGAATACCGCGCCAACCCGTGCCCCAAAGCCAATGGGCTGGCAGACGTGCTGACCATCGGTCTGGCGACATTGAGAGAAGCGGTGCGCCGCAAGATCGTCCTGGCGGGACTGTTGCTCACGGTCGGATTCCTGATCCTGTTCGGGCTTGGGGTGTGGTTCGCGTTTCAGGAGCTTAAATCGGAAGGTCCCCTCGATCCTTCGGAGCAGGCGATCTTTGGAGGCTTCCTTCTTTCAGGTGGCATGTGGGTGCTGAACTTCGTGGCCGCGTTGCTTGCGATCCTGACAGCGGTTGGGGCAGTTTCGGCCGAGGTGACCAACGGCACGATGGCGGCCCTGGCGGCGCGTCCCGTACCCCGCTGGAAGATATTGATCGGCAAGGCCCTCGGACTTGCCCTGATGCTGGCCGCGTTTGTCGCTCTATCCACCGGAGCGGTAACCGCGATCGTGTACCTCATCGCAGGCTATGTTCCGGCAAATCCCATCGTCCCCCCGCTGCTGATACTTCTTGCCGCCTTAGTTATGCAGTCGCTCGCTCTGCTGGGAACGACCCGGTTGCCGACGATTGCTAACGGAATCCTGATCTTTGCGCTGTTCTCGGTGGGGTTGATCGGGGGCATCGTTGAGCAGCTTGGATCGGTGATCGACAACGCGGCAATGGTGAACATCGGCATAGTGAGCAGCCTGGTGATTCCGAGCAGGGCGATATTTGAAATGGCGAGCGCCCGGCTTATTTCGGGGATTGCTAGTCCAACGCCGGGCGGCCCCGCGGCTAGTCCGTTCGCGCTGGCGAACCCGCCGAGCATGCTGATGGCGATCTATGCAGTCGGATACTGTCTCGTAGCCGTTGCACTGGCGATTAGGAGTTTCAGTACCCGCGATTTGTAGACGGCGACACCGGTTGCCCGCCGCCTTCGGATCGCGCCGTTGGGTATCATGCTTCTGAAAGGTGGGTCTCAATGGCAAGAGCGCGGGTTAAATTCACTTATCCCACTTCGAAGATTCAGGAACCGATCATCTACAAGGTTTCTCGGGACTTCGAACTGGTCAGCAACATTCGGCGGGCCGAGGTTACCGATAAGGTCGGCTGGGTGGTTCTGGAGCTGGAAGGCGAGCAGGACGCCATAGACGCGGCGTTGGACTGGGTTAGGGGCCAGGAAGTTCGCGTCGATCCCGTCGAGGGCGACGTAGTCCACTGACACTCTCCCGAAGCCACTAGCCCAGCGGCGTCAAGGCTGGCCATCTTCCGCACTTTACTCATTCGATTTGCGATTATTTCCGTGGCGCTGTTGCTCATTGCCACGGCCTCGCCGACGCTGGCTCAAGAGACTTCCGAGAAGAGCCGAGCCTACGACGTAGCCGCGGAGTTCCGGCTTATTTACGAGAGATTCGGAGGTGCGGAGTCGCTCGGCGAAGCGATAAGCCGTCCTTACTACTTGGGCGACACGTTGGTGCAATATTTCGAGCGGGGGCGGCTCGAACGGGCCGGACGAAGCTCGAACGAGCCGCTGGGCGCGACGCGAGTCTCCGATCTCGGCAGATACTTGGCACGACTGACCGGCGAGTCGATACGCCCCGCATTTCAACCTGTTCGACCTGTGCGTAACGGGCTATTTTTTCCCGGAACAGAGCACAGCATACGAGAGCCGGTCTTAACGTACTGGAGAAATCACGGAGGGATTGCGAGGTTCGGCCCGCCGATCTCCGAGCGATACCTCAAAGGCTCCAAGTCGCTTCAGTGGTTCACCAAGGCCGTTCTGGAAATCGAGGTTCAGTCGTCGGATGCCGGAAAAGTAGAAACCTCGGACATTGGCCGAGAGTACACGTCCTTTCCCCGTTATCAGCGCGACGACGTCGAGTCCATCGTGCCACTTTATGCGATCGACCTGGACGATCCTGCGCAGGGTCTGGATGTGCCGATTGTCTACCTGCATGAAGTACCGGACCAGCAGCTATTCGAGAGTCAAATTGTGGGGTTAATACAGGCCGGATACACGCCAATTCCGCTGGCTCGGCTGGTGCGCTCGCTCACTTGTTGCGCGACATTGCCAGAAAACCCCATCGTCTTTACGTTTGACGATGGATGGAAGAGTCAACTCACTCAGGCACTGCCCGTACTTGTGAAACATCGAGTTCCAGCCACGTTCTTCGTGCTTCCGGGATTCGACAGCAAGCAGCCCAATCACATGAGTCTCGACGATTTCCAAACGCTTGCCGACGCTGGCATGAGCGTTCAATCGCATACGATCAATCATGCAGAATTGCCTCCGCTTCTGCGGAGCAACAGGGGCGCCGCTGAGGCGGAAGTAGTGGAGTCCAAACAAATCCTGGAGCAGTTTGGCGGGGTGGACTACCTGGCGTACCCGTTCGGAGCATTCGATGCGGACACCGAGATTCTGATTATTCGAACCAACTACACCGCAGCGTTGTCAACGCGGTTTGGGCGTGTCCACTTTCCACGGGATCTGATGCGTCTGTCGAGAATCGCGGTCAATCCGTCAGCACCGGCGTCCGCTGTTATAGCCAATCTGAACCGCGCCAAATAGCGGACGTGGCGCCGGTTGCTGAGATTTAAGTTCCCGAGGCTTTAGTCGCCTGCGGCTGGGAAAGACACTCCAACGACGCCAGGTCCAGCATGGGCGCCGACAACCGGGCTGAGTTCGCCCTCGTACCAGCGCTCCACTTCAAATCTGGACGCCACTTGGTCCTTTAGCCGCGCTGCGCCGGCCTCGTTGCGGACATGCAGGATTCCGCAGTAGGCAAGCTTGCCGTCAGACTCGTCGTCGATGTATTGAATTAGTCGGTCGACCGCCTTTCTCTCCGAGCGGGCGCGGCCTAGTGGTTCGATGAGACCCTCGTCGATGTGAAGAACAGGCCTGATCCTGAGCAGAGACCCTACTAGTGCCTGGGCGCCGCCGATCCTTCCCCCCCGCTTCAAGTACTCCAGAGTGGTCAGGGCGAAACCGATTCGCACCTTGGGAATCAGTTTGTTGATTGCCTGGATGATGATGTCGCGGTCTGAGCCGTGACGCGCCATTTCCGCAGCTACTACGGCCAGATGCCCAAGGCCTATCGCAACACTTTGGCTGTCAATCACGTCGACGGCAGCGTCGATCTCCTCGCGAATGGCCGTGCGAGCCGATTCACAGGTTCCGGATAGCTTTGAGGAGATGTGAATCGAGATGATCGAATCGGCATCCTTCGCAAGTTCTCGATACAGCTCCAGGAACTCTCCAGCGCTGGGCTGCGACGTCGAGGGAAAAGTGTTTCCTGTTATAAGCCGGTCGTAGAACTCGCCGCTGGATATTTCAACGCCGTCTCGATACGCATCCGAGCCAAAGCGAACCACAAGGGGAATGGTTGCAATACCAAGTTCTTCCTTTTGGGCTTCGGTGATCCCGGCGGTGCTGTCGGTTACGATGCGTATTGTCGCCATGTCGAAATCTGCCCCTTCCTCAGCCTGCGCATAAGTAACTTAACCAAAGATAGCAATTCGAGGACTTGAACAAGATCATTGGATGGATTCGAATCGGACTAGCAGTGCTCACTGTCACGCTGGTCGCCTTCGTCGTTGCCGCGGCCGTTTTCTGGAATGTCATGTCATTTATTCTGGCGGCGCTCTACCTGGTCACCGCCGCCGTAGCGGCATTGTTGGCCCTTGCTTTCGGCGGCTATGTAGTGAAGCGGCGTTCACGGCTCTGATTCCGCGCTAGTGTAGCAACTTGACCTTTTTTGCGGTGATTCGTTGCGAGGCGCGACTATATGGTGTCGAATTCGGTGTGGCTTCGGCCTTGGCCGTAATGGGATTTAGCCGAGTTGGTTTCATGAGGGGCTTTTATCCGAAGGCAAGAACGAGGGATGTATTGCCGTCGTCTTGAACTGAAGGACTTTCGGAATCTACGCTCGGTCGAGCTTGACTTCAGCCCGGGCATCGTTTTGGTGGTCGGCGCGAACGCGCAGGGTAAGTCCAACCTGCTTGAGTCTCTTCTGGCGCTTTCTACTGGTCGGGGGAGGTCGACACGGCCAATGGTGGATCTCATCCACTCTTCGGCTGGAGAACGTCGGCAATTTGCCCGTGTGCGGTCGGAGGTATCGGGCCGAGATCGCGCCACCCGGCTCGAGTTAGTTTTCTCTGTGCTCGACGGCAACGGCAGGATAGACCGTCCGCGGCGCGGCCGTACCGCGCGCCGCGCCATGGTTGATGGAAAGTCGACGACGCTGTCGAGATTCGTAGGGCGGTTGAAGGCGGTTTACTTCTCGCCGGAGGACGTGGACCTGCTGATCGGGCCGCCTTCGTTACGTCGGCGGTTTCTTGACATTTCGGTATCTCAGGCCGACGACACTTACCTTCGAAATCTGATGGACTATAACCACGTCGTGACGCAGCGAAACGCGCTGTTACGTGAAATCAAGATGACGGGCAGGAGAACATCTCGCTCACTTGAGTTCTGGGACATGAAACTCGCGGAGCTGGCAGCGCCGGTTACGGACTCGCGCAGGCAGTGCGTGAGTGACCTTTCAATCT
>JAPOVO010000341.1 GCA_026708165.1 Chloroflexota bacterium
TGAGCATTTTCGGGACCCGCAAACGCGCGAACACTATCGTGAGCAGCACTGCTTGAGTGAAATTCCCGGAGGCATAGTCGACTTCATGGAGTTCTACGAATCGCGACGCCAACGGCTGCAGGACCGGATCGGAAAGCTAGTAAACTCCGCTTAAGGTGCCCCGGAGGTTATCGACCTCGGTACCTTTTCGTAACTCACCATCACCGTCAAGTCGCCGACCTGCCGACCTACCCGACGCCGCTCTTCGCCGAAATGGTGATCGAAGGGGTAGTCGGCTGAAAGAGGGCGCTGGGCTAGCCCGCGGTCGCCCTCTGCTCCTGCATCTGCGTTGCCACAAGCTGCGCGTACAGCCCGCCGCGTTCGACGAGCTCCTCGTGCTTCCCCTGCTCGACGACCGCGCCCTCGTCGAGCACCAGGATGCTGTCGGCGTCGCGAATGGTTGACAGCCTGTGGGCTATCACGATCGTCGTCCTGCCGGACATGAGCCGGTTGAGCGCCTCCCGGACAGTCGCCTCGCTGATCGCGTCCAGGTGCGACGTGGCCTCGTCCAGGATCAGCACCGGGGCGTTCTTGAGGATCGCGCGGGCAATCGCGATCCGCTGCCGCTGACCGCCCGAAAGCTGCATTCCCCGCTCGCCGACGCGCGTGTCGTAGCCATCCGGGAACGACTCGATGAACCCATCCGCGTTGGCCTGCAGCGCGGCCTCCTCCACCTCCGAGTCCGTCGCGTCGTACCGACCGAGCCGGATGTTCTCGCGGATAGTGTCGTTGAACAGGTAGGTGTCCTGCGCGACGAGTGCCATGCGGCCGCGCAGGTCATCGAGCAGGAGCTCGTCCAGACCGTGGCCCTGCAGGGCAATGTCTCCCCGGTCCGGGTCCCAGAAGCGCATCATCAGATAGGCGACGGTGGTCTTGCCCGCCCCTGATCGCCCCACCACAGCCACGGTCTGCCCCGACCCGATGCCAAAGGACGCATCGACCAGCGCCTGCGGGTCGCCCTCCGAGTAAGCGAAGGCCACGTCGTCGAAGTCGATGGACGGCGTGCCGGACGCTGCCTCGTCGGCGAGGTGTGCCACGCCGGGGCCGTCCCGCACCGGCACCGCTTCGTCGTGGACTGCGAGGATGCGACGGGACGCGGCCAGCGTCTCCATCATCTGCTTCATGGTGCGGGCCAGTTCGCTCACCGGGCTGAACGACGCCAGGGCCAGCACGCTGACCAGCGGTAGATCTGTTCGAGCTATCTGTCCGTCGAGCACCAGCCAGACGCCCGTTGCCAGCACCGCCAGCCCGCCGAGTCCCATCATGGCCTCCATGAAGCCTATCTGGGAAGCCTGCGACTTCTGGAACCGGACCCGGTGACCAGCATAGTTCCAGCCGTTCTCCGACAGCTCACGGTTCCGGTCGGGCCCCCGGCCGAAAGCGACGATCTCCCGCATGCCCTGGATGCTGTCGACCATGTAGGCGTGGATCTCCCCGAGGCGGCTGCGGATCTCGGTACCCAGCCGCTCGATACGGGCGTTGGCGAAGAACGGGCTGATGGCTACCGCCACCAGAAACGGGGCGAGCACCGCGGCGATGGGCCACGATACGACGGCCAACCAGGCCAGCAGGCCGCCCGGTATCAGGACCGCCACGATCATCGGAGACACGGCATGCGCGAAGAAGAACTCGACCGTCTCCACATCGCCCCCGACGACGCTGACGAAGTCGCCGGAGCGACGCCGGACCATGTAGGCCGGCGCGAGCGGCTCCAGCTTTTCGTAGAGGTCCACGCGCATCTTCGCCAGCAGTCTGAACGCCATGTCGTGCGCCTGCCACGACTCCAGGTAGAACAACAACGCAGAGAGCGGCGCGAAAAGGCACACGAGGACGAGAAACGTCGTCAAGGGCTCGCCGCGGAACACCGCCCCCACCAGGAGTGCGCTGAACGCTCCCAGGAGGATGACGGAGCCATGATGGAACAACCCCAGGGTGACGGTGCCCAGGAACTGGTATTTGACTGGCCCGACTAACCCGACCAGCCTGACCCAGACGTTCAGGGAGCGGATGTTGACCCGCTCTTCGCCGTCGAGGGAATGCGAAGGCGCGTCATCCTGATGGCCGTTGGACGGGCGCAGATCGGAGATCTGTTCGATGGAGACTTTGGCCGGCGCCCGCTTGGGGGCGGCGACCGCGGCCAGGTCGACCATGCCCATCTGGGCCTGCTGGCGCATGAGCCCCGCATAGGTGCCGTCGGCGGCCATCAGGTCGGCGTGCGACCCGATCTCCACGGCCCGACCTTCATCCAGGACCAGGATGCGGTCTGCTTTGATGACGCTGGAAAGACGGTGAGCGATGATGAGCGTCGTCCTGTTCTCCATCAGACGGTCGAGCGCCGCCTGGATAACGGATTCATTCTCCGCATCCACGCTGGAGAGCGCCTCGTCCAGCAGCAGGATTGACGTGTCCTTCAGCAGGGCACGCGCAATGGCCAGCCGCTGGCGCTGTCCGCCCGACAGCCTGACTGCTCGCTCGCCGACGACGGTGTCGTAGCCTTGCGGCAGGTCCGCAATGAACTCGTGGGCGTTCGCGGCCCGGGCGGCCTCCTCCAGCTCCTGCTGGGTGGCGTCTGGCTTCCCGAAGCGCAGGTTCTCGGCGACGGTACCGTGGAACAGGTATGTGTCCTGGGTGACTACTGATATGTTGTCTCTGAGCGCGTCCAGCGGGAGGTCCCGGAGGTCATGCCCCCCGAGCTTGATTGAGCCGGACTGCGGGTCGTAGAAGCGGTACATCAGCCAGACCAGCGTCGACTTGCCGGCACCGCTGGCGCCTACCACGCCGAGGGTTTCGCCCTTGTGCAGTTTGAACGACACATCGCGGAGCGCGGGCCGGTGGCCGCTGTCATAGCCGAAGGTCACGCCCTCGAATGTGACCTCCGGTGTGAGGTCGGGCGCAGGCTGCTTGGCGGCGGCTTCGGATTCGAGGATCGTCACCGGCTCGTCCATGATGCCGAAGAGGCTCTGCGCCGATGAGAGCACGTTCATGCCCTGGTGGTAGAGGTTGGTCAGCTCCCGCATGGGCCGGAACACTTCGACCCCGAGCATCAGTACGATCAGCAGAGGCCGCAGCTCCATGTCGCCGTTCCCGACGCGGACAGCGCCCACGGCCAGGGCTACCGCGGCCCCGGTGGCCATGAAGAATATCGACGCGCCGCTGGTGGCGCTGTTGGCGGCGACCACGCCCATGGTGCTCTTGTATAGGTGGTGAGCGCGTTGCGCCAGTGCCCTGCCGCGGCTCTTGCTCTGCCCAAACGCCTTGAGCGTCGCCAGCCCCTGGACGCTGTCCAGAAAGTCCGAACCCAGAGCGCCATAGGACCGGCGGCGCCTGTAGCTGCTGTCCCGGTTCCATCGATAGAACGAGGCGGGAACGACTAGCGCGAGGATCGCGAACAGCAGGAAGATGAGCGCAATGTATGGGTCGAGCGTCACCATGAAGGCGAAGATTGCGATGGGAGCGATGGCTGAGACGATGATCTGCGACAGGTACTGCCCGAAGAAGGTCTCCAGCCGCTCGATGCCCTCGACGGTGGCGAGGACCACGTCGCCGGTCCGGTTCCGGTCGGCATATCCCGGGCCCAGTCGCAACACGTGCTCGTATACCCGCTCACGCAGCTTGATCTTGACGATGTTGGCGGTGTGATGGCTCACCGCGTTCTGCCAGTACTGGAAGACGCTGCGGGCGACGATGAGGGCCGCGATGACCAGCAGCGGCGCTGCGAGCGCGGTGAAGTCCGCCTGCCCGGTGATGACCCGGTAGATAACCACGCCGGATACCGCCAGGGGAGCAACGCCTGCGCCCACGGCGATCAGGCCCAGGGCGGCGGCAAACAGGATCCGGAGTCGCACGCCGCGAGTCAATCCGAACAATCGCCAATCGAAGTACATCGCTCAACTCCTGCAAGCCGCGACGAGGCACTGTAGACCACAGGCGAAGCGCCCGCAATAGACCCGCTCTTGTTCCTGAGTCCGCCGCGCGTCAACAGGCGGGTATGTCCGGTGGTTCCTGCAACCGTCCGCCGGTGGCCTGGATCGAATCCTCCAGAGGACTGGTGCAGTCGATGGCCTCCGGGCTCTTCGCCGCAACTGGCGTGGAATCCAACAGCCTGAAGACCTCCGCCGCCCCCCAACGGCGCTAGCATCCTCTGGTATCCCTCCACGGCCGATACGTATACTTATCTAGAACATACGTATACAGAATCCAGAGGTCCCAACCCGCCATGAAGCAAAAGCTGACCATCACCGTCGACGCCGAACTGATCCCCGTCGCCAAGCGCTACGCCCGGTCCCAGGGCGTGTCGCTATCGTCGCTCGTCGAGCAGGCTCTCAGGGGGCTGGCCGGAGACGGCTCCCCGTCGTTCGCCTCACGATGGCGAGGCAAGTTCCGGCTGGCGGAGCGTGACGATCCCCGCTACCGCACGCTCGCCGAGAAGTACCTGAAGTGATCCTTCTCGACATCGACGTGCTCATCGACGTCGCGCTCGACAGGCGTCCGCACTCCGACCCGGCCTCGGAGCTACTCGACCGCATCGAGCACGGCGCCGAGGCCGCATTCATTGCGTGGCACTCGGTATCGAACCTCTATTACCTGGTGGCTCCCGCGCTTGGAGGCGTGACCGCCCGCGACTTCATAGTCGAGCTGACCCGCTTCGTGGCAGTGGCTTCGACCGATACTGAAAGCATCCACTATGCCGCCGGGCTGCCGATGCCCGACTTCGAGGACGCCATGCAGGTCGCCGCCGCCCGCGCCTGCGGGGCGCGGCGCATCGTCACCCGGAACGTCGCCGACTACGAACGCTCTCCCATACCCGCCGTCGATCCCCAGCAGGCGCTGAGCGGACTGTTCTGACGTTTGCTACCCGGCCTCCCTGGCCGCTTCGCCGGCCGTCTCGGCGCCGTCGGCCCCGGCTCTGCCTCAAATGTCGCAGAAATATGTCGCCGGCAATCCGGTGGACAAGCCCTCTGGACAACGGCGGCCCGTAGTTGCGACACTTTTCGAGACACCTGAGGATCAAACGGCAGGCGCCGCGCCTG
>JAPOVO010000238.1 GCA_026708165.1 Chloroflexota bacterium
CCCGCCATCGCGGGCGTAGAGCCGGCCCGCAACCAGATCGGCCACGCCCAGATCGACACCATCTCGGTGGTGGCCCGGGCGCACCATCACATCCTCTACAACCGGGTCAACAGGTACGACGAGTCGCTCCTGAACCGCTTGGTCAAGTCACGACGGGCGTGCGAGTACTGGGCCCACGCGGCAGCCTACCTGCCGATGCAGGACTACCGCTTCGTGCTACCGATGATGCGTGGCGTGGCACGCGGCGAATGGGGATGGTGGCACCACGGCGCCGACGCCCGGGCGCGTGCCTGGGTGCTCGACCGAATTCGCGCCGAAGGGCCCTTGTTCGCCCGCGACTTCGAGAACCCCGACAAACGACGCAGCGGCTGGTGGGACTGGAAACCCGCAAAACGCGCGCCCGAGCACCCGTTCACGGAAGGCGAACTGCGGTGCATCGAACGCCAGGGCCTCGAAAAGCGCTACGAACTCGCCGAACGTTTCCTGCCGCCCGACCTGGACACCCGCGAGCCGGGAATCGAGGAATACGCCGACTACCTCATCGAGTTCGCCCTGCGGGCCCACGGATTCGCCACGGCGCGGACGGTCAACTACGTCCGCCGCGATGCGAAGCTACGTGCCCGGGTGCGCGGGCGGTTGGCCGAGAGAGCGCGGGCAGGCGACCTCCTCGCGCATCGTGACGCTGCCGGGGAGACCATCTACGCGCTACCCGGCGCCTTCGACCGGCCACCAAGACGGTTCCCCCACGCCGTCCACATCCTGTCGCCCTTCGACAACGTGGTCATTCAGCGGAAACGCGCCCTACAGGTGTTCGGCTTCGACTACACGATCGAGTGCTATACGCCTGCCGCCAAACGGCGCTACGGCTACTTCGCCCTACCCCTCCTTTACCGGGATCGCCTAGTTGGGAGGATGGACTGCAAGGCGCATCGCGCGGAGGGATTGTTTGAAATCAAGGCGTTGTACCTGGAGGAAGAAGCTCCTGAGCCTTTCCTAGACGCGTTCGCGACCACGGTGGTGGACTACGCAGCGTTCACTGGGTGTCAAGAAGTTGTGGTCCACGCCGTGTCTCCCGGTAGCCAGCTGGAGCCGGTACGGGCACGGTTCCAGTGACGGAAACGCCATTTGGCCCCTAGCCGACACGGGCGTCGAATCGCACGCCATTCGGCGCGAGCATGTCCCGTCCCGGTGCAGGCAACCGGGCTGTTGCCCGGGGCCACCCCAGCACCCGCCGCCACGGTGACCGCATGTGCCAAGCTGGAGATGAGTCAGTGCCGTCTTTTCAGGTGTGGCTGGCATCTCGGCAAGTCGGTATGCGCGTTGTTCCGGGCGCAGCCCGACCTAAAGCGCGGGACCGGGCCTCGGTCGCGGGGTGAACGTTGGCGGAAGGGTCCGGTGTCATGCCGGAGAGAACCGCAATACGAATGGAAGCCCGCAGGTGCGACCGGCTCAGTGCCTCCAACAACAGCCCAGACCGGGGGGTTCGCCCATCCTAGGGATCGCGAGAGCGGACAGTGAAGAGTTGACAGTCAGGCGAGGCGAGGTCACGCTTGGGTCCAACGCGGGTCTAGGGTTGGGGTCGAGCGCTGTTCAGCCCGGATCGCAGGTGAGAGATGGCTAAACCGCTCCTTCGCTGGGCTGGCAGCAAAGAACAACTCGTAGCGAAGCTCGTTTCGTATTGGAAGGAGGACATGCAGCGGTATGTCGAGCCGTTTGCGGGGTCGGCGAGGCTGTTTTTTCGCCTGGAACCCGAAGACGCAATCTTGGGCGACATAAACGAGGATTTGATTGCGACGTATTGCGAGGTTCGCGACAACGCAGCGGAAGTGCACAGCTGTTTGTGCGGCATGGAAAACAACAGCGAGAAATACTACGAAGTTCGCGGTATTGATCCCGAAGGCCTAGGGCGTGCGGAACGGGCCGCAAGGTTCATCTACCTAAATCGGTTTTGCTTCAACGGTCTGTATCGGACGAATCTCCAAGGAGCGTTCAACGTACCCTATGGGGGCGAGCGATCGGGAAGTTTGCCCACACTCGAGCGGCTCGCGGACGTTGGGGCGCTACTGAAACGGGCTACGATTGTGTGCGGTGATTTCGCGGAGACAATCGCTGACGTGGAATCGGACGATTTCGTGTATCTGGATCCGCCATTCTCCGTTTCGGAGAGACGGGTATTTCGACAGTACGATGCAGCCGACTTCTGCCAGGAGGACCTTGACAGGCTTCGCCAAGCCCTCGAGGAAATGAACGACAAGGGCACTCAATTCCTGCTCAGCTACGACGACAGCGAGGAGGGGAGGAGGCTGGCGGAAGGGTTCCTGAAGCAGGAGGTGCAGACGCGGCGGAACATCGCCGGTTTCTCTGGAAGTCGGCGCACGGCGAAAGAGCTCCTGATCTCGAATGCGGCGATCTAGGTGACGGGCGAGGAAACGGCAGGTCGAGTGTGGCGGATAGCGTGATGGCAGAGCAACGCGGAACGCTAACGACGCTTCGCGTTAACGACTTGAGGGCTAGCCAGGCCAATCCACGTCGGTTGTTTGACGCAGAGCCGCTGGCGGCACTGAAAGAGAGTATCAAACGGCATGGGGTGCTGGTACCTCTCACGGTGTACAAACTACCTGGTCAAGAGAAGTACGGGATCATCGACGGCGAGAGACGCTACCGGTGTTGCCAAGAACTCGCTGGGGATGGCGTGATCGTACCTGTGCCAGCGAACGTTGTGTCGCCTCCAGACGACATGGCCAGGCTGATCTATATGTTCAATATCCACCAGTTTCGAGAACAATGGGAGTTGATGCCCACTGCTCTTGCCCTGGAGTCGGTGATCGAAGAACTGGCGACGGATGACGCTGCCACGCTGAGCGAAGTTACCGGCTTGAGCCTGACGCAGGTGGAGAGGTGCCGGGTGATCCTCTCGTATCCTGAGCGGTACCGTTCTTTGTCAATCGACGGAAAGAAGGCCGAACGGATCCCGTCAAACTTCTGGGTCGAACTGCATCCTGTTTTGGCATTGATACAGGCGGAACTTCCGGAACTCGCGGATGAAGTGAGTCGCGAGGGGCTCATAGACAGAATGATCGCGAAGTACAAGGCAAAGCGGATTCGGAGCGTGATTCATTTTCGACGGATACTGGAGGCGAACGACGTCCAGAGCGAGGGCGAAGCGCGCGAACAGTTCGTTGACAGGTTGCGAGAGTATGTGCTGGACGCCAGTCTCGAGACCCGCACCGCCTTTGACGGGTTCATATTGGAAACTCGTCGCGTGACGCGTGCCGTGGATGCAAGCGACGCGTTCATTCGGGCGATGAATGCTGCGAAGTTGACTTACGCGACGGAGGGTCGCGCAGAGCTCATTGAGAACCTGCGCAAGGTATTGGTGTACGTGCAGGACTTGCTGGGTAGACTGGAGGGTGAAGACCCGCCAGACGACTAGGAGGGGAAGCTTCTGCGTTGCCTTGACATCTGGCGAGCCTACTATCGCCTGCGCGAGTACGAGCCCAATCAAGGGAAACTGACGTTTCGGAGGGTGAAAGATTGGGTGAATCAGTTCCCGATTGACTGCCGTGACGACGCGGCAAGGCTTGCTGCCAACCTTGTGTTCTTGTCGAAGAAGCAGATCATCGGTGAACTAAAACGCTTGAACGCGGAGATTGAGAAACGCCTAAACGCGGATGGCGTGTCACCGAACAACATTGTCTACGTGGCGTTGGATGACCCACCGAGCAGTAGTCCCGCGATGTGCAGGCTTCTACGCAACGAGGGCGGATTGAGCCGCCGGAAGTTTGTGGCGTCGACGTCTGTTTCGGAGATCAAACGAGCCACGAGATCGCTTGGGACGGGCGCCATTGTCTATGTTGACGATTTCGCGGGAACGGGCAGTCAGTTCAAAGCAGCGAGGAACGACGTGCGGGAATACATAGACGGTACATTCTCGGAGTTTTTTGTTCTGCCGTGTATCTGCGAGGAGGCGTTGAGTGTCGTAGAAGCCGAGGGCGTAGTTGCCAAGTTCGGGCAACGTCACACCAAGTCGGAACGACCGTTGTTGCCGGAGAGCGGTTTCCTAGAACAGTCCGCGCGCCAACGGCTAGTGAATCACTCCTACGATACTTGGGGTGTGGGGAGTTTAGGATTCGGGATGCTCGCGACGAATGTGGTATTGAGTCACGGGGCACCGGACACGACACCCATGATCTTTAGGGGAGACATAGGCCAGCAGTCGTGGTTTGGGATCGTACCGCGATGGCCGGAGACTGAGTCGTCGCCGAACGCGGATGCCGTAGGGTCAGTTTAGTTTCGTGGACGTGCTAGACAGCCAGAACAAGGACCGAGTGGGATCGGCTAGTTCAAACGACGGACCTCGATCAACTCTTCCAAGGCTTGCCGCGCCAGAGTCGAGTGCTCGACCTTACTCGTATCTACCTCAAAGGCGATTCGGACGAATCCTTCGAGTTCGGAGTCACCCACATCGATGACGGCGAAATCGGTCCGGGTCGCATTGCCGCGAGCGAAAATGTGGCGGCACAGTTCGATCAACGCGTCCGCTCTTTGCATAGGGATGGTCTCCTAGAGAATCTGTTTTCTAGCACTCAGGTCAATTGCCGCAGAAGCCAGTCGGCCAGTTGCGGGGTGGAGTCGTGCGATGCCAATCGTGGCCGTAGACGGTGTCTCGGACATGCTCCCAATCCCGGCGGCGGATGGGAACGCCGCGGGGGGTGTATCCGACGCCTGGCAGGCCCTTGCGGTTACCAGATTTGCGAACGACGATGGCGTTCAGGTGAGGATGACCGTTTTCCTCGCACCATTGCCAGATACTGCCGAGGGCGAAATGGAGGGTGCGATCGCGGTAGTGGACGCCCACTAGGCGACCGAGTGCGGAGTAAGTGACGGTTCGCTTCTCCTGCGCGCATTGGGTAAGTGAGGGAAGGATGGTGAAACAGAGCTGATCGTTGTTCATCGTCAGGATCTACCACGACAGGTGTTTTCGCGTCCGTTCAAAACGTGGTAGAGGGACCAAAGCGCGGCCGACATTCGCATGGCGGCCCCCCGGTTCCGGTTGGTGCCGAGGGC
>JAPOVO010000486.1 GCA_026708165.1 Chloroflexota bacterium
GTTGATCGGGTACAGGTGGATACTCGACTCTCCCCATACGTCGATGTAGTTGCTCCATACGACCGGCACTGGAATCCATTCGGGCGGGAAGACGAACTCACGCCCATAGGGCTTGAGCGAGGTCGAGATCATCCAGAACATCGGCAGCGAGGATATGGCCCCGATCAAGATCAGCACGACATAGGTAAGCGCAACCGTAAGCCCGCCCCGCACTCGGTATGCGGTCGAGCGGCGTACCGTGGTCGTAATCAGCTCGGAGCTTGCGCGAACGGTCACGCTCCCGCCCCCTCGTAGTAGACCCATCTACGGCTGCCCGCGAAGTTGATGGCGGTAAAGATCAGAATGATTCCAAGAAGGACCCACCCCAGCGCCGACGCGTAGCCCATCCGGAAATTCTCGAAAGCGTGCCTGTAGAGCCAGAGCACGTAGAACAGGGTGGCGTGCTTGGGGCCTCCGTCCGTCGCGATATAAGCCGAAGTGAAGACCTGGAAGGACCCGATAATCCCGATCACAAGATTGAAGAATATGACCGGGCTGAGCATTGGCACCGTGACGTGCCAAAACCGGCGGAGGACGCCCGCGCCGTCAATGGAGGCAGCCTCCTGCAATGCCGTAGGCACTGCCTGGAGACCCGCAAGGAAGATGACCATCTGGGCGCCGACGTGCCACAGGCTCATGATGACGAAGGCCGGTTTAGCCATTGTGGGATTAGCCAGCCATCCCAGCTTCGGAAGACCGAACCAACCCAGGATGGCATTGAAGACCCCGAACTCGGGGTTGTACATGTAGACGAACAGGATCACGCTGGCGACCTGGGGGACGACGGTCGGGAGGTAGAAGGTCGTTCGAAAGAGATTGATTCCGCGCAGCTTGAGATTGAGCAGCAGCGCCATTCCGAGCGCCAGGGCGAGCTGCAAGGGAACCGAGATGAACGTGAAGTAAGCCGTATTGCCGAGCGCGGTGTAGAACAGCCGGTCGCCGGCCATCTTCGTAAAGTTGCGGGAACCGACGAATTCCGGCGCGCTCAGCAGATCGTAGTCCGTGAACGCCAGAAACGCCGAGTAGAAGACCGGGTAAGCGCTGAAGACGAGGAAACCAACGATCCAGGGGCTTATGAAGGCGTAACCGCGCAGGTGCTGACGCCAGCGAATGCGTTCGCGCCGCCGGGGTTGATTCAAAGCTCTAGCGGTGGCCATTACTCGCTCCCCATCGTCCGACCCGTGTCACAACTGCCGTCGGAGTTTTGCTCGCGGCTGGTCCGCCACCGTCAACCATTACTCAGCCCGTTCCGCGCGATCCGTCGACGCGCGAAGGGCGCCGCAGCGATAAAGCTCATCGCATGTCAAAGCAAATGCTCCGATTCGCGCCATTGCCGTAGTCTCCCATTCCGAATCCAGCACTAACCGCCCGCCCGGCGGGCCGGTCGGCTGCCGACCGGCCGGACGAGCGTTAGCGCGTTAGACCGGTTGCGCCTGCCTTAGACGCCTTCCTGGAGAATCTCGTTGATGTTCGGGACGATGGCGTCGAACGCCTCCTTGGCGGTCTTGTCGCCAAGCACCAATTCGTCGTAGGCGGCCAGCACATAGTCCTTGTTGATCTCCGAGTAGCGCGGCGGGTGGATCATGCCTCGGACCTGCTTGGCGGCGAGCGCGTGCACCTCGGGGTCATCCCAATCGGCTACCGCGTTGAGCCAAACGTCGCTGGTCGACAGCGACTTCAGGGTCGGGGCGGTGAACTTGACCGCGATCAGCTCCTCGACACCCTTGGTGGTGATGTACTTGAGCAGGTCCCAAGCGGGGTCCTGCTTCTCGCTGCCGGCAAAGATACCGAGAGCGTTGGGGCCGTCGCGGTTGAATTCGCCGTGCTCGAAGCTGAACATGGGAACGTTGCCCGCGTTGAAGCCGTCGGGAATCTTGGTGGTCGTCCACCGCGAACCCATGTAGATCGCCATGCGGCCGCCAAGGAAGATTCCCTCAACCCCACCGGCCGAGCTCTTTGCGAACTCGCGGCTGGGCGTGAGTCCCGCCTTGACCTCGCTCGCCATATACTCCCAAGCCTCTATGGCCTTGGGCTCGGCCATAAGCGTCTCGGTCACCTCCGCGTTCCAGAGCTCGCCGCCGAAACCCCAGATCCATACGCAGAAGATCTTGAGGGCCGGCGGCACTTCACGGATGCCCCAAATCTTGTCGTCGCCTTCGCCGGTCGTGGCCATCTCGGCCATCTGGCGGTACACGTCGAGGGTCCACTCGCCGTTCTGATAGAGCTCCCACGGGTCTCCAAGACCCAGCGGCTCGATGAGATCCCTGTTGTAGACGAGGATCAACGGACCTGAGTACTGCGGAAGCGCGTAGGTGACGCCCTTCCACTGGTAGAACTGGACGATGCCTTCGTAAAAGTCCTCGAAGTCGAACGACTTGTCGGCCTTGATGAAGGGATCGAGCGGGGTAATCGCGTTCTTCTCCGCCAGCGTCGCGTTCGTCTCGGGGTGGACATAAACGAGATCGGGCTCCGTGCCTCCGGCCAGCGCAGTCAAGATCTTGGCTTGCGCGTCGCCGTGCGGAACCGCCGCGGGCACGATGGTCACGTTCGGATTCGCGGCCTGATAAGCCGTGAAGATGTTCTCCCAAGCCGGCTCAGAGATCTCGATCAGCGAATGCCAGACTTCCAGGGAGACGGACTGCTGCTGAGGTGGCGCCTCGGTCGCAACCTTCGTCATAACCGGAGCTTCGGTGGCCTTGGCCTCCATGGCTCCGCCTTCTTCTTCTCCACAACCGGCCAGCGCCGCCAGCGCGGGTATGCCCGCTGCCGCCGCCACTCCCGCGCGGAGAAAATGTCGCCTTGTCAAATTCCTCATTGTTCTCTCCTGAATGCTCCTTTTCTTCCCTATCTGAACCTGAAGGCCAAATGCACAGCTATCAACAACTACCTGTGCCTCACCTCCTCGACGCCCACCGCATCATACCGACTCATATGCTCGCGCCTGCACGCAAATCAGCTTACACAGGCTACCAGCAGTTCAGACGGTTCAGACGATATATCAACGCTGTATAGATTGTCGAGAAGCACGGCCCCTTGCAGACCTGTTTAAGCGCCGTGAATGGAGGAACACTCGTTGAGAATCTGCGCTAAACATGGAGCGTGCTCAGCCGTTAGTCGGCAAGGAGACCGTCACGCACCCGAGCTATGGGACGCGGGTACTCATCAGTTTGATATCGGCGTTGAATCCTGACTCTGCCGTTCTTAGAATCCAACCCGAGGAATGGCGGCGCCGGTTTACAGAAGCTCTGTAAGCAATGCGCTCATTCATAGTGCGCCATAGACGATCCGGCCCAGCGGTCTCCATATCCGTCTCCGATAGCTGCCAGGGAGCCAGTCATGTCAGACCAATCGGATGAACGCTCCGCCTCCGCAACCAGCGTAAACGGGTCGGCGTTGCCGGTCTTCAGCCCCGCGTGGAGCGACGAGATGCGGTGGTTTTTCGAGGTCAACGGCTATTTATTGATAGAAAACGTGCTCACCTTCGAGGAGATCGAGCGCTACAAGGCGGCTGCGGATCGAGTTATCTCCGAGGCGGGCCGGTCGCAAGTCATGGGTATGATCGAGGCTGATCCCGCGTTCACGGAGCTGATGGACCACCCGGTTATCTTCCCCATCGCCATCGCGCTGCTGGGTCCGCACATCCAGGTATTCGGCTCGACGCTTATATCGAACCAGCGGGAGAGCAAGTTCGTGCAAGACTGGCACCAGGACGGTCCGATAACGACCAAGTACCGCGACCTCGCCTACCCCACTCCGCTGGTCCAGCTACGCTTCGCCTATTTCCTCACGGATTGCCCGGATACGAATCACGGTGGACTCTCGATAATTCCCGGTTCGCACAAGGCCAGAACGCCGATGCCTGACGGCATTTACGAGATGCCCGGAGTGACCGTGCCGATTCTCGGAAAGGCCGGCTCGGTTTTCGCGTTCCAGAACGCGCTCTGGCACGGCGGGATGCCGAACCAGACCGACTCGCCCCGCATCACCGCCCACGTCATGTACTCGCCTATATGGGTCCGACCGGTCAAGAACCACCGCTACCGGGAGGAATTCAAGCGCGGACTTACTCCCGTCCGCCGGCTGCTGCTGGGCGACAACGACGATCCGACCGACGTCTATCGGGCAACGCCCTACGGCTATAACGAGGATGGGTCGATCAGGTCGGGCTAGCTACTTAGTAAGCGACAGATAAAGGGGCCGCTCGTCCTTCGACAGACTCAGGATGAGCGGCTGTTGAGTAAACGGTAAGGGAGTCGCTCCAGGAGGGAAGGGAATGGCGAAGAAAACCGGGCGTGGAGCAGAAGCCGTCTATAGGGCGGCAAGTCGATGGGTGGACGCGGCGCTAAGAAACGATGACTCGCTGTTCACGCCCGACGAGCCGATCTGGTCGCTTCGGAACCTGGACGACTTTTACAACAGATTCGTTCTACAACCGGATGAGTCGTCCGATTCGTTCGAAATCAAGTTCAAGCGCCAGCTATCCGGCGCTCCGGCCGAGACGACACAACTGGCGGCTGAGATTCTCTATGTCCACCTCTTGCTTCCAATACCTCAAGCGATGGGTGGCCGAAGAAAACGGGAACTCATAAGCGGGAAAGATTGGGCCGCCAGTCCTATAGCCATTCCCGAAGACCTTGATGAGGTCCTGAATGATGGTCTCGTGAATCCCGGGACGTCATTCCACACGGCCAGGTGGGCGCAGATATCCCTAATCTGCCAGTTCGTAGCACGATGGAAGCGGCTCTCCGAACAGGACCGTGAAGAAGCTCTGCTCGATCCCTGGACTTTCAAACGACAACTCTTTGAACTAGACGTGCCCTCGTCGAAAACGCAACGAGAGGCTCTTCTCAACCTCGCCTATCCCGACACGTTCGCCCCTATTGTGACGCGAGAGCATAAGGACCAAGTCGTCGAACGTTTCGACTACCTGCTCGACTCGCGGACCGGAGACGTAGATAGACACATTCTTCAGATCGAGGCTCGACTAACCGATGACTATGGATA
>JAPOVO010000452.1:0-2717 GCA_026708165.1 Chloroflexota bacterium
GATCGTGCAGTCCATCGAATCGAGAGGAATCGAACGATGGCACGCACGAAACGAAGTCGGCGCTCGTACAGCGCCGGCGAATGGGGCCGGAATCGGGTGAGGGTGTTCCCCGATCCCAAGACCGGCTTGTACCAGATCGAGTGGCGCGACAACGGCAGAAGGCTCACCCGGTCGCTGGGTCACCGTGACTGGACCCGAGCCAAGAAGCAGGCGGACGAATTCGCCGCGGGCTTCGCGGGGCCGGAGTTGAACGGCCAGAAGGGGGCCGAGCCCGAGCCGCTCACTCTGGGCACGCAGATTGGATCGGGCGTGAATCACGGCAGGGAATCGTCTAACTACTTACAGGGCCGTACGATCTGCGCTTTCTGCCCTTCAACGGGGTCGGCTCCCGTCATTTGGAAAAAGCGGCTAAGCCGCCTCAAATCGCGGGAGTTTTCCTACCCTTCCAGCAGACCGTCAGATCAGATTGCCGCTATAACGAGGTCGCGTCCCGTGACGGTCAGACGATGGAGATCCCCCGGGGCGGAACGCCAAGGGTCCGAATCCCGGCAGGAAATCGTCTAAAGTTTACAGGACTGCACGATCTGCGTTTCCTGCCTTTGGACCGCGACGGCTTCTGTCGTAAACGAATGACGCGAAAGCCGCTATCGCATGGCGGGAACCACTCGTACCTCTACCTCGGTCGCCCCCCAACGGCCCTCAGCCTTCGGCGCACGACAACCACAGGTGCCAAACGGAAATCGACCCCGGGTTGCTTGGCGGCGTCTGGCCAACATGGACGAAGTCCCGACCATGTCGCGTATGAGCCAAGTCCTGGCCCGCAGAACTCACTTGAACGGGAAGCGCCTCCACCAGATACATGGGAGGGCTCAGGGCCATCGCCTCCGCCAGCCGTGGCCTCAGTTTCGAAGCAATCGACGACCCGTCACGAACATAGGCCAGCATAAACGCTTCACGGCTGGCCCACGCGTACTCACCCTTGACGAACCGGAGAAGCCCGTGGTCGCCGCAGTAGGAGGCCACCGTCCTTGAATCGGTGCCATCCAGAATCTTGGCCTCGACTACGAGGGGGAATCGCCGGGATCGATCCGACAGGTAGATCGAGAGATCAGGACGCTTCTCCAAGTGCGAACCATCGAAGCTGATGCTCTCCTTTCCGCGCGCCACGCAAAGCACAAGCTGGCCCCAAAGGACGTTCTCGTCGATCAAGCTGTTCAGGCGTGCTTCCATCAGAGCGGTGACTTCAGGTTCGTCGCCCGATGCCATCGCCACCGGCTTTCGAAGGCAAAGGTCTTCGTAGGCCGCGATCAAGCCCTACGCCACAATTCCGATGTGCACGTCCGCAATGGCCGGTAGCGGTAGCTGAACGCCTCGGGTCAGCTCGGCGACCTGGTCGGGCCGAGACTGCACGCGTGGAGCCATCATGCCCTAAGAACGCGCCCTCAGCAGATCAACATGAGACCAAGCAATCCGCTGTGCCAGCAACCTAGCCTGCGTCTCGCTCCAATAGCGGTTTTGCGCGAGCCGCCCGACGACAAGTCGGTCTCCGGTGTCGCGCACGAAGATCTCGGAGGAGGCGGCTTCGTCGGCGGCCTTGAGCAGCGCTGCCCAGTCATCCCTCGGGATCGTCTCCCTTGGATCGTCAAACGCCTTCCGAATCTCGATAGCTAGCCAGGGCGACCGCGCCAACGGAGGAATCGGATTCACGGCAAGCTTCGAACCGAACCGCTTGCACCACGGACTCAACTCGTCCTGAAGAACGGCGCAGAACCGTTTCCTGACGGCTGGCGTCGGTGGCTGCTGAGCCTGCTGCGCGTTGCTGGCGAAGGGCAATCCAAACGCGAGAGTGTCAAAGACGACCTGCGAATCTCGTTCGCCCAGGCCATACAACCGGATTACCCATTCATCCACGTCTTTCCATGACACTCCGCCCGCATCCAGCCCCTCGACCAGACTCGTAATCTCTCCACGCTGCTCCGCTGTCAGCACTTTGAAGTCCGGGATCGGAATGCGATCCAGCGTTGCCTTCTCGACCACCCGCCGTTCGACACCGAATTCCCCGCTGGTGACCAGTGCAAACCAAACCGCCAGCCTGCTGCCAAGGACCAGCGCCAGATAGCGAACCAACAGCCCTGCATCGGGATCTCTGCCTGGGCTGTACCCGTAGAACGTCTCATTGAAGACCACGTTGCCTTCCGAAATCACCACACCGATTCGTCCTCTATTGGCGGGTGGCGATTTGTGCACCACGAGCAGGGGGCCAACAAACAAGTCTGGTGATCGAGGATCGTGGATGCGCTCGTGCGAAAAGGTGTCGAGACGCTCCGGGGCGAGGAAGATATTGCCGAAGGAGGCCACTGTGACTTCCCGTAGTCCTTGCAGATAGCGCGCATCTGCGCCAGGAAGACCATCGCCGTCTCGACGAACGCGACTGCTTGGCTTCTGCGTCTGGTAGCCGCTGCCACTCCCCCGCAAGCGGCTCTCATGCCCGGCACCAATCCTCGTACGCCAGAATTCGGCGAGCGTCGGATGCTCCTGCACGCGAATCCGTTCGACGATCCCAAGATCTGCTTTTGTTCCCCGGAACAGAATCTTCAGAAGATCCGGCGTCTCACGAAGCTGTGCCGCCGATACGACTTCCGCGTTTAGGGCATCAATGCGCATAGCGCCGGCTTGGTTCAGCGCCCGTTGGTTACGCGGACCGACAAACCGAAAAC
>JAPOVO010000452.1:2727-5032 GCA_026708165.1 Chloroflexota bacterium
ACGGTGCCGACACCCCTGGCCAGACCCGGGTTTGGCTGAGATCCGCACCGTTGATGAGCGACGTAATGTCGAGCGCTTCGAACAGAGCCTGTCGAGCGGCGGGCATGCCGTCGCCCTGCTGAAACAGCAGGCGGGCGTGTAGGGCGAAGGTAATCTGTCCCCGAGGCTTTGCCCACTCCATCGCCCGCCACACGAATGGCAAGTCGAGTCCCTCGTTAGGTAGCGGAGGCGATGGGTCGCCGATCTCTCGACTCGCCGCAATGCGGTTCACCGCTGCACGGACGAGTTGCCACTCGGGTAGCATGGTGCCGCTCGCCCAAGGAGGATTACCGATCACGAGGTCATACTGTGCCAGATGCTCGTCTCCAACGAGTGGCCCGAGGCTGCCAAGCTCTTGGCCTTCCGCTTCGTCCGTTTCCGTGACCCGGTGGAGCACCGTCCCGCGAAGATCGGCGAACTTCAACTTGTCGACCGGCCTAGGATTCGGGTCGAGTTCGATTGACAGCAGATACAGGCCGAGTGCCGCGTAACGGAGAGCCGCTTCGTTGATGTCAAAGCCTACCAACTGATCGTAGAGGATCTGCCGTAGATCATCGGTGTCTGGCCGCTTCCGGTTGGCTCGCCAATGCGCCGCCACCAGTTCGCGAAATGCCGTAAGCAGGAACATTCCACCACCGACTGCCGGGTCGAGAACCTTGGCCGACTCTGCCGTTCCACGCCGTTCCAAAGCGCGAAAAGACGCTCGGACCATGATTTCAGCGATCGGCTTCGGTGTATAGTAGACGCCTTGCCGCCGCTGTCTCGCAGGTGCGCGGTCCTTCAAATAGGACTCGTAAGCCTGACTAAGGACTCCCACCGGGATATGTGCGAAGTGCAAATTGCCCCACTTCTGTTCCCAGCCGAGAAACAGCTGGCTGTCTGGAGCCCTCCGAAGGATGTTCCCCAACACGCCATAACTGCCATCGGGCAACACCTCGAAGATGTCTGCCGACAACGGCAACAAGTCGCCATTGAACTTGTCGTCAAGCCATTGGGACGTTTCCTCTGCCTTGGCACGAGTGTCAAAGAGCCGTGCAGATGTGGTGCCTGACATGTCATCTGGCAACAGGTCGCGGTCCGCCAGGAACCGTGTGAAGAGGGCACGGCCGACGAGCGAAATCGCATCGTCGTCCGGTACTCCACGGTTGGTCAGATCTCTCGTCGACTCCGCCAGCAGGCGCAGTACGACATTCGAAATCCAGTTCTGGGTGGCGATGGGGGCTTTCGGGCGGATGTTGGCAAGGCGCGCGAACACCGCCGTGCTTGCGATCTCCTCGCCCTGCCAATCGACACGGGCTTGGCCGGGCGACTTCTTGTCAAGAGCTACGCGATACACATCGAGGCTTCCTGGCGCGACCACGGCGAGATACGGGGCGTCGCCACGCATCGCGAGGAGGCGGCGGATCCGACGCAGTTGACCCTCATTCTCCACTGAGTCGGCAGCAACAAGAAACGCCAGCGGTGCCCCCTGCCATTCGTACACCGCCTCCACAGCGCCCAGCGCGGCATCGCCATTTCGACGCGCCGTAACTATGGTCGCGTACGGAAGGAGCCCCGGGCCATCATCGTCCAGCAGACGCAAGGATGAGCGCTCGGCCCCGAACTTGACGAGGAGGGACGTCAGGTCAGCCATTGACCGCGCGTTGGTTGAGTACGTTACCGACGGGGATCAGCGCGTTGGCGAGGTTCTGCTGGCACCCGCTGTCTTGACCAACGGTGACGAGGGCGTTGGATCTTTGGTCCGGCGCAGGGCGCAACGGCTCTGCTTGCTCGTCAACGAAATCGATCGTCGCGGCCTCCTCCATCAGCGCTTGTCCGTCCCTCGATGTCAGCAGTCTCACCCTAACTCCTTTGCGCAGTCTGTAGCCCGCACATTGGTGATGGTCGGCTCACGCGCCAACCGCCGCCGCCAGTCGGCAATCTCGTCTCCGCTCACACCAAGCGCGACCGCAGCCGCCGCATCAATCACCTGTCGGGCTGCGCAGCCCGCTGCCCGCGCCAAGGGTAGCAGAGGAACGCGTTTGACCTGCTCCCATGCCTTGTTGAGTGCATTGGATCCCTGGGTCTCCGGTCTGGGGCACGGCACTGACTTCAGGTGCTGCTTGGACCATTTGGGGTAGGTGAGCTTCTTGGCGCGTCGATTGAGCAGCAAGAGTCGGCCGGGTGTACTGTTCCACCAAGCACAGACTGCGCGCTCGTAGTCTCGGCTTGCTGCGCTTCTCGCTCGAGATGCCAGCGCGGCGCCTCACTGGCGCGATGGCTCCCG
>JAPOVO010000241.1 GCA_026708165.1 Chloroflexota bacterium
GCCTCGCCGCCCTGCAGAAACCTGGACGCCTACTACCGGATCGGGACAAAGTAAGTCTGCGTGTCGGAGCCCGACAGTACCAGACCTTCGAAGATCACGCGATGGTAAGAAATGGCCACCGCGGCGGTAATAGCCGCAACGCTCAGAAGCGCGGAGCCTGCTCCGGGGAGCGGTCTCGCTCCCGAACGAGTCACGTTCTAGTCGTAGTCGATCCGATCCTGCGACCTGTCAAGTCGAGGTTCGAACTTGGATCGCCGGCTCGCATCGACCGGATCGATCAAACTTCCTCTGCCAGCAGCAGCGCCTCGGCAATGTGCTTCATTGTGCGCCGCCGGTCCATGCTCAGCTTTTGAATCCGCTGAAACGCTTCCCGCTCCGAAAGCCCGTGCTTTTCCATTAGCAGCCCCTTGGCCCGCTCGACCACCTTGCGAGTCTCCAGGCGCTCGGTCAGGTCTGCGACTTCGCTCGCCAGAACCTGGTAATCCCGAAATCGGGAAACGGCCACCTCGATGGCCGGACGCAGATCGTTGTCTCGCAAAGGTTTGATCACGTACGCCATTACTCCCACTTCGCTCGCCTTCTGCACGAGTCCCTGGTCGGAAAAGGCTGTTACTAGGACGACCGGCGCAATGCCCTCTCTGGTCAGCGTCTCGGCCGCCGATATGCCGTCGAGCACGGGCATCTTTATGTCCATAACCACGACGTTGGGTCGTGTTTGGCGAGCCAGATTCACGGCAGTCTCGCCGTCTGACGCGTCGCCGACAACCTGATAGCCGAGGTTTTCGAGACGCTCCCGGAGGTCCATCCGGATTATGGTCTCGTCTTCGGCGACTACGACTCTCAGCGGCGTTGTGCCGGTCCCGGTTGCCAACGTGAGTTTTTCCTGCCTGACGTTCTTCCGATCCAGCGTAGCAGCAAGCGGACGCGCGTTGCACGCGCTCCGAATCGCTAGAGCGACAATACTACATCTTGTAGCCAAGCCGACCTGTCGACGGGCCGGTACAATATCACGTACCATAACCCGCGCAAATCTGCTCATAGGAGCTTGACCAACCGGGCTGCAAGGGAGGCCGCGTTGAAGCTTACGTGCGTGCAGGAGAATCTCAGTAAGGCACTTTCGGTCGTAAACCGGGCGGTCGCCACGCGCACCAGCCTTCCCGTCCTCTCGAATGTGCTCGTCGCTACCGAGCGGTCCATGCTCAAGCTCTCTGCCACCAATATGGAGATTTCCACCACGGTGATGGTGGGATGCAAGATCGATTCCGAAGGAGCCGTAACCGTTCCGGCGCGCATGCTCTCCGATCTTGTTTCTCAGTTCGATGCCGGACCCGTCGATTTCGAGTTGAACCCCGAGACGTTGGAGCTGTCCCTGTCCTCGGGGAAATACAACGCCACGTTGAAAGGTATTTCAGCTGATGACTTTCCTCCGCTGCCGGCCGCCGAACCCGGTACCGTGTTGCGGATCGACGCCGCCACCCTCAAGCAAATGATCGACCTCTCCACAATCGCCACTGCCACCGACGACAGCAGGCCTGTGCTGGCAGGAGTGTCGATATCGATAAGTCCCGACTCGCTGGTATTCGCCGCCGCCGACGGCTACCGCTTGGCGATCAAGAAATTGAACGCCGAAACCGACGTCGGCAGAGGCGTCCAGATCATCGTCCCTCGAAGCAGCATGCTTGAGCTGTCGCGGATACTTGGCGATACCAACGAAGAGGTCGAGATCGTTATCTCCCCCCAGGCGACACACGCCGCTTTCCAGGTCGCGGGGATTCAGATGATTTCTCACCTGATCGAGGGACAGTTCCCGAATTACGAGCAGTTGGTGCCGACCGATTGCTCCACCCGCCTTTTGCTCAGCACCGCCGAGTTTTCGAAGGCGACAAGAATTGCGGCGATCTTTGCGCGCAGCGGCTCCAACGTCATCCGTTTGGAAATCGACGCGGGCGAAGCTGATGGAGGCACAGTGTCCGTATCGGCGGAGTCGGCGGACATCGGCGGAAACTCCGGCGTAATCGACGCGGAGGTAGACGGCGAGCAGGCGTTTATAGCCTTCAATGCCCGCTTCCTTGGTGAATGCCTTGGTACAATTCACACGGAAGAAGTGGAGGTACAACTGTCGGGCGCTACAAGCCCCGGGCTGATACGTCCCAGGGGTGATGACTCTTACACACATGTCATCATGCCGATGCACACCGTCCGCTAGAAACCGAACGGTCGGTCGGAGCGTATTACCGTCTGACGGTTGGTAGTTGAAGATCTGGGCTGTCTGTTATGAAACGATTAATCTCCAAGGCGCGAACCTGGCCGGTCCTCCAATCCGCACTCGGCGGACTCATCGCCTCGGCGGCCGCACTCGGCGCTAGTGAGCTTGTCGCCGGATTTTCCTCTGGCCTGCCTTCAATGCTCCTGGCGGTCGGCAAGCTCGTCATCGACTACTCGCCCCCCGCCATGGAAGATTTCGCCATAAATGTCTTCGGCACCAACGACAAGCTCGCGCTCATCGTTGGCACCATCATTCTTTCGCTCGTCATCGGGGCCTTGCTCGGCATTCTCGCAATGCGCTTCTACGTGCTGGCCGGCGCGGGATTCGCCGCATTCGGCGCCCTCGGTGCCTTCTCCGCAATCCGGGACCCGGTGTATGGACCCGCCGCATCGGTGTTCGTCGCGGCCGTCACCGCGGCCGTGGGCATCATCGTGCTCGGCTGGCTCGTTTTCCGCCGGCCGCGCCCCACCGACCGTGAGAGCTACGCCCCTCAGACGCCGATGCCCAGGCGTACCTTCCTTTATCGGGGAGGCGGCCTGGTTGCCTTGGCAATCGGTTTCGCCGCCGCCGGGCGTGCACTCGCCGAACGCGGCAAGGCCGTCATCCTGAGCCGGGAAGAGGTAGTGCTGCCTCGCCCCAGCGAGTTTGTTGATCCTCCCTCCCCCGACAAGGCCATGGACGTCCCCGGTCTTGATCCGCTGATAACTCCCAATGACGACTTCTACCGCATCGATACCGCTCTTTCGATCCCCAAGGTCGATCCCGATTCGTGGCGGCTGAACGTCACGGGCATGGTCGACCGCCCCTATGAGTTGACGTTCGAAGATCTGCTTGGAATGGAGACGATCGAGCGCTACGTCACCCTCTCCTGCGTGTCAAACGACGTAGGCGGCGATCTTGTCGGCAACGCCAAGTGGCTCGGCGTCCCCCTACGCACGATCCTCAATCGCGCCGGCGTTCAGGAAGGCGCCACCCAGATAGTCGGTCGCAGCGTGGACGACTTCACGGTCGGATTCCGAACCGAGATCGCCTTCGACGGCCGGGACGCTCTCGTAGCGGTTGGAATGAACGACGAGCCGCTGCCGTTCGACCATGGATTCCCCGCGCGTCTGGTAGTGCCCGGACTCTACGGCTACGTGTCCGCGACCAAGTGGCTGAGGGAGATCGAGTTGACGACCTGGGAAGGATTCAACGCTTACTGGATTCCGAGAGGCTGGGCCAAGCGCGCGCCGGTCAAGACGCAGTCGCGTATTGACATTCCGCAGCATCTGCGTACTCTTCCGCCCGGACCGGCGCAGGCGGCCGGATTCGCATGGGCGCCGACCCGAGGCATCGACAAGGTCGAGTGCCAGATCGGCGACGGCCCCTGGAAGGAAGCGCGTCTCGGCGAGGCCCTGACCAAGGACGCTTGGCGGCGCTGGGTGTTTGACTTCGAAGCCGTCTCAGGTAATCACACCATCAGGGTCCGCGCCACCGACGGAACTGGCGAGACGCAGACCTCGAAGGTTCACGAGGCGCGTCCCGACGGCGCGACCGGGTATCATACCGTCTCGTTCGGAGTACGCTAGACCACCCGCGTAGTCTCGACGGCTTCCTAGCCGAAGCTTGGAAAGCGTCGGTCGACGACGCCTAACCCCCTCTCCCTCGACGGGAGAGGGTTGGGGGGACGGTGTCCAACCAGCAACTAGCCGACGGTAGAGGCTGTAGAACTATCAAACGGATCCAACGCGCTGCGGCGCGACTGAAAATCGACATGCACTTGAATGCCATTCAGGGATGTGTCACGCCCGTGTGGTCACGCGTCCGCCTGACCATGCGATCACGTAGTTGAGCTCCCCCGTGTCCGGCCGGGCCAAACACGCTTCCGGCCCCGATTTCCTCACCAATCAGGGTGCGGATGAGCCGGTCATAACAGTCGCCCACCAGAGAGAGGTACTCGGCAGGCGCAGCTTCCGTGGCGAACCGGCCTCCGAGCGCCCGCCCATTGCGGAAACCGTCGTTCTCAGTATCCTTGGCCACGAGGAAATGGACTGGTGCCTGGAGGGTTTGGGTGCCGCCAATGGCTCTGAAGCAACGGAGGAACGCGGATGGCTAGTTTCAGTCGATGAGATTTCCGTTGTTGGGCCGTGCGTCTACGCGCCTAAAGTCGCTGGTACGTTCGAGAGCCTGAAGCAGGACGGTGTTAAAACGGTGATAGCTTTCGGATGGTGCGGCGCTGTCCACCCCGAGGTGCGTGTCGGAGACATCCTGCTCGCCGGTTCGGTAATTCGCGAGGAAGGTGCCTCCTATCACTATCTGCCCGCGGACGCCGATCCATTGCCATCCCCAACCGTCAACGGCGCCCTCCGCAGCGCCGCCGCCGGTGCCGGAGTCGCCCTCAGGGAAGGCCCCATCTGGACCACGGACGCCCCCTATCGTGAGACGCGACACAAGGTGAAAAACTTCGCGGCTCGGGGTGTACTGGGAGTCGATATGGAGACGAGCGCTATCGTTTCCCTTGGCAGCGCGATGGGCATCGACGTGGGCGTTCTGCTGCTCGTCTCGGACGAGCTGTGGGATCGCGAGTGGCGATGGGGCGTCCCTACACCCGCATTCGCCCACGCCCGCCGCAGCTACGTTCAAATAGCCGCCGACGCGGCCCTGACCCTGGCCAATGAATCCTGATTCGATCCGTCGCGCCGACGGCAAGCGCCCCAAGGTGGTGATGCGTTGCGCCCCGACCAAGTACCAGCCCC
>JAPOVO010000298.1 GCA_026708165.1 Chloroflexota bacterium
TCTGGCACCCGGGTGGCCAATTTCGAGCGTCGAAACGAGACTCAGACAACCCGGTGACGGTTTCGATAAGCCAGCCGGAGAGGCCTGGATCGCATGTCGACGCGCTTATGCTCACCCGATTCTTCAGGACGTGATTCTATCGATCGCGGGTTCATTGCCAATCCTTTCCGACAGTGAGGAGCCCGGCGTTCTTTCGGGGCATGTCGTAGAACGCGTTCCGGTCGAGGCATCCCCTTGGGTGGCTGAGGCGCAGCCGGCGTATTGCGCCATGGCGACAAACGGCTGAATCTCAGTCAGCGTAGGATTGCCACTCGACCGGTGCAGGCATGTAGATGGGCGAGGGCAACATTTTTGTTGCCCCGTGCATGGTGGCGGCTTCGAGAATGAACCTCCGTCCCGCAAGGAAGGCCGGCACGACGTCCTGGTGGATGTCCAGTGCGTGGCCGGCGTATCGCAGCACACCAGCGGCGAAAAGGTCCGTTTGGTCGAAAATGGACACGGCAACGTCGGGACTTTCCCGACGAGCCCTGCCCGCCGCGCGCTCATCGATGTGCTCGACGGCATCCCGTATGGCGGACGCCGCACTCGCGATGCGGGCGATTTCATCCGGTATGGCAATGGTGGTCCCGATGGACTGTTGGGCCTCTGCAATCATGCGAACGAGCCGTCCCAGCGACACGCACATGGATTCCGCTGCGCCCCAGGCTTCGGCCGCGGACTCGCGGGTCCGAAAGGCGACCGCTGGCGGTATCCACTTCCTGTTGGTGGAAGTCGAGCCCATTTCCCGCAGGCGGCTCAGATGGGACAGTGCTCTCTGGCAGTGCGCGTGCCCTTCATCGAGCCGCCTGGACGCCGCAAGGAGGTATTCGATGAACACTTGCCGGTCGGCCTTGGGCGGGAGCGCCAGCCAAGTCCACACGACGTTTGCGATCGGTGCGTAGCCACCGGCTTCGGGTTCCGAGTGGCATTCGACATCCGCGATGGTGAATCGAATGCTTCCGACAGGGAAACTCAAGGACATCTCGTCGAATATCGGAATGCCTTGGCCATTGTCGGGTTCACCCGGCTGTATGCTGCGGCCGTAAACCAGGTTTCCGACCCTGCGGTCGGGCACAACGCGAATTCGGGCAAGGCAGTTGCTCGCATTCACTTCTGCACCGAAGTGGATGCTGATGATCTTAAGTTCCCGACCCGTCCGGGCTTTGTCTGTTGCGTTTTGGTCCATGCTCTCTCTGATGAATCCGGTCGGCGTCCTCGCTGACCGCACCCGATGCACCCGATGCACCATCGGCTGCGGTGAAACGCTCATGCGTCCTTCCAGGGATCAATCACATCGATGCACGCGTCCGCGAAGTCCCGCACGTTGCGCGTTACCACCGCCATGCCGCGCGAGCGGGTGATGGCCGCGATCTGGCAGTCGGCTTCCGGCATCGGCCTGCCGATCGCCCGCCGGGCGGCGGCGATCTCGGCATAGGCGGATGCGGCGGTGCTGTCGAACGGCAGAATGCGATTGGCGAAGCCGGTGCGCAGCATCCGTTCCAGTGCTTCCGCCAGTCCGTCGCGGCGCCTGCCCGGCGGCATGATCGCGAGACCGTAGCGCAATTCCGCCTCGCTGACCGCCGTGAGATGCAGAGTCGAGGTCGCTCCGCGACCCACGAGGCGATCGCAGTATTCGGCGCGGGCCGCATCAACTCGGACAGCACATTCGTATCGAACACCAGCACTGCCGCCGCCTCAGTCGAAACGCGGCGGTTCGCGCATCGGCCCGCGCGGCGGCAGTTCAAGCTCCACACCACCGTAGGGCGCGAAGCACTCATGGATGAAGGCAGCCAGATTCTTCGGCTCGGCTTCCCGGCCGACCGCCTCGCGCAGAATCAGTCGCGCCTCCTCTTCCATCGAACGACCGTTGCCCGCCGCCCGCGTGCGAAGCCGGGTCTTTACGTCATCGTCCAGATTGCGGATCGTGATGCTCGCCATGTCCATGTCTTCCCCTGCCCCATCGGACGAGACCCTACGCAGTGATTGCGACGCAATCAAGGGCGATCCGTGCAGCCTTGCCTGGCGGGTGCCGCCCGGCGGACTTCATTGTTGCGGTTATGGCTCGTCACCACTACCGTTCTGAACGCGGGCAAACCGTCTGGACTGAAAGACCAAGGATCCAGCAGACGATGCATGTTCTCGAACAGCAACGGTTCATGTAGAGCGCCACAAGCACCTGAAGGATAACGTAGCCGTGGCTTTCCGAGAAATTCTTCTTGATCCGGTACTCAAGTGGAGTCTTTCGACTGCTGTTGTTCTTGTAGCCGCATGTGCTGTAGCAATAGTTGCCGTTCAGTTGTGGAGAGGCACTGCGTTTTACTGTGAAGATGGTTCGATTTTGGCTGCTACTTGCAAAGACATAGTCGGGCTGCCAACTGGTACGGTGGTAGCATTCAATAGAAATGAGTATCCTTCCGGGTGGAAAGATTATGCTCCTGCTTACGGAAGATTCATTCGTGGGATAGATAAAGCCGATAGCGGCATCGATCCTGACAAAGGAAGAGAAATCGGTTCAATTCAAAATGAACAATTCCTTGCACACACTCACACGAGGCCGAGAGGCGTCTATGACGCGGGGGGTGGCAGCGATGCATCTTGGGTTGACCATGCACGTCATTTTGGCTACGGACACGCAAAGCCACCTGAAACCGGGACAACAGGAGGAAAGGAAACTCGACCGGACAATGTAGCTTTACTCTACTGTGAGAAAGTCTGAGGCATAAGCACGCTATCTCTTCGATAAACTCCCTTATGGTTGTCGCCTTCGGATGTGGGCGAGAAATACTCCTTATCCCAAGCACCAATAGCTAAATTCAAACATGGGCTCACTATACAGGTGGTTTCTGCCTTAGATCTTGCAGTTTTCTGAGAACTTCGTGGTCGCCCCGCGCCAGTGCTTCTGCTTCCATTGCGTCCCAATCTCCTTGCTCTGGAGGAACGCCCAGGTGCTCCCTCAAGGCAAGAAGGGTTTCGACTTTTGTTTTCATTTCAACCCACAATAGCTCATCCAACCACTGGGATGTGATGTCACGATTCTTCAGTCTAATGAACGAAAGAAGTACATTCAGGCCCAAATGAAGGCTGCTCAATACAAAGTCATCTACTCGAAATGCGTGAAAGCCATCGTAGGAGTCGGTCAAGGTTGCCGTACCGATCTGAATTGGGCGTGTATCCCTTTTGTTGTACCGGGTAATCAAATGGCCATTGTCGACGCATGCGATCATATCGGGCAAGAGCGCCTTCTCGACTTTGCCGCGGCTAGCGCGGTCATTCAGGTCCGACACGAGTTTATCAGTTGAGAGTCCCTCAAGACCTACAATGATGCCCAAATAGGGGTTATGGGGTCGCTTGAGGCCGGTTACTGCCAGTCCGGGACCCAGGCGGATACTCCTGTTGGGCAGAATGTCTATCAGATCGGACGTAGCTCGCTCTAGACTCTTGACCGAGGCAATATTGTCGAGGGCTTGGCGCCAACCGGTGGTATCCAGACGCGTCTTGACTTCTGCGATACCGTACACCGCTTCGCATGGTACAAGGATGCCGCCATCGGCGGTCTTGAAGACAGGCGAAAACAACTCATCGTGGATGATGATATCCACCTGTTTGCTCCTTTCGTTGCGCTCGGAGAACACTTCGCCATGTCCGATTGCATAAGAACTGGGCAAGAAGCAGCGGACAAATTCACGGATCACTTCCTCCCGGGAGGAACCTTTGATCGACGGATTCTGGCTCATTGCGGTGACGCGGAGCTTGGCAAGGGCAAGATCAGCCTGGCCACGGAGCGCTTCGAGCAAGATTTCCGGCTGCTGTTGAGTGCTCTGGATCAATTCTCCAAGCCCAGTCTGTTCACGTAAAATTGTGAACGAGTTGCGAGAGCTACCTGCGCCGGTCGGATCGGCGTCAATCGCGGGCGTCCTGTTCGGCGATGCCCGCGAGCTCAACCGGAGGGCGGTCGGGGAAGCGGGCGATCAGCGACAGGCTGCCGCCCATCGCCTCCACCGTCCGCCGCAGCGTGGACAGCAAGATGTCGCTCCGCTTCTCCAGTCGAGAGATGGCATCCTGGCTGATGCCGAGCTCGCGCGCGACGCTCGCCTGGGTCAGCGCGCGGGCCTTTCGGAGTTCGCGCAGCGTCATTTCCTCGGCGATCAGCTGTTCCGCCCGTTCCTCGATCCTGCGCCGCCGCTCCGGGTCGAGTTCCGCCATCATGTCGTCAAGGCTCACAGTCATTGCGTTCCCCTTTCATCGGTAAGGCGGGCAAGGTGCCGGTCGTACCGCTCGTCGGCCTTGCGGACAAGCGCGCGATAGAACCGCCGCCCGCTGCCGCCCGACTTGTTGCCCGCGACCAGAAGCACGGCTTCGCGCGCGGGATCAAAGGCGAAGGCAACCCGCCATTGTCCGTCTGCCGCGCCGAACCGCATCTCCTTCATGTTGGCGTGCCGCGACCCGTTCAGCGTATCCACCTGCGGCCGGCCCAGCAGCGGACCGAACTGTTCCAGCAGGCGGCCGACCGTGTAGATCTCATCCTGCACCTTGTCGGGCAGGTTGCGAAACTCCGGAACGAACTCGTCATGGAAGGCAACCTGCCACGTCATGGCGACAGGATGGGGCGGCCGGGATATGAAGTCAAGGACATGTTCGCGTCCCCTAGCACGCTCGCGATATCTGGTCGGTCAGGCCCAGAACCGGAGGCGTTTCGGTGAAGCCTGCGTTCGACGATCTCAATTCGATCCCTTGAAATGAGCGCCGTTTTCGAGGGCTTGTCGAATCCGGAAACGAGATGGGGACCTGCGTTGGGAGCCCCATGGCAATCGCGGGAATACCAAGGCGGGGCGATCCATGACGGAATCTGTCGAACTTCCCGTCCTTCGGCCTGCGGGCACGGCCGGCGCGTTCCAGCGAGGCTGCCCGTTCCCGCGCCCGAATGACATTGTCATGTGCGTGTCGCGAAGGG
>JAPOVO010000242.1 GCA_026708165.1 Chloroflexota bacterium
GGGCTGTCTTTCAAATTCGAGAAATCCTGTTCACGATACGACCGTGAGCGGTGATAATAGGGAGACGCTCGACGCCGCTCGGTATGTCACGCGGGTTGCGTTCCAACATTTCTAATCGGGGAGCTTGGCTGGTGGCGGTATCGGCCGTATAGGCTGTTAACGTCGGCCGCGGGCACCCACCTGGTAGATCCAGGGGACGAATTTCAGTGGCAGCCGGCGGCCGTGGAGCGTCGCCTCGCTATGCTCAACAGCGTCTGCCTCTCAGCTCCGCGTGAGACCGTTTCGGAGCGCACCGGGCGACAGTGGCGCTCAACACTTTGATAGGCTCTCTGGCTTCGTCCGCGACGCGGCGGAAAACCGGACAGATCGGCTCGGCGTATTCATAACCAAACAGTCCTGGTCTGTTGTGGGGACTTCCACGTGCCGTTACTTTGTCGTTGCCATCGGGCTGCCCGGCCCAATACTCAAGCAAGCGTTCGTAAGACGTAAGCGGTGTGATAACGTTCGCAGCGCCGAGTTTCGCGTCGAGAGTGCGCCGAGTGATTCCTTTCGGCGTCCTGGCGGCGGGCTTCGGAATCAGTTCACCGGCTGCTGACAACCGGCTCGGCGATCGCTGGCATTGCGCTTCGGGAAGAGATGCCCCATTGCGAAACGTCAATGACGGTCTTCTGGCAGACCGAATAGCAATCGGCGACGAGCGCGCTCTCGCGGAGTGTTACGACAGGTTCGCGGGGATCATAAACGGCCTGGCACGCAGTGCCCTGGGCGCCGCCGCAGCCGAAGAGATCGTACAGGAGACCTTCCTGCGGGTCTGGTCGAGAGCTTCGACTTATGTTCCCGAAAAAGGGAGCCTCAACGCCTGGGTTATGCGCATCGCGAGAAACCTGATTATCGACGAGCTTCGCCGCCGGAAGAGCCGCCCGTCCGCGCGTTTGACGTGGGAATCGATCGAGGACACCGAAGAGCGCATCGCGTCCGAGCCTGACGAGGAAGTGTGGCAGACCGAGCTCCGGGCGGCGGTTAGAGCGGCTTGCGACGAGCTTTCCAGTGACCAGAAAGCTGTAATCGCGCTTGCCTACTTTGGCGGGTTGACTCAGTCCGAAGTCGCCAGGGAGCTTGGCATACCCCTGGGAACAGTCAAAACGAGGACCAGGGCCGCGCTCTTCAAGCTCCGGGACATCATGGCCGGTCGGGACCTTTGGAACTAGTCGCATGAATGACGAACGGCTTCAAGAACTGCTCGCCGCCGCCGCGCTGGGCCATCTCGACGAAACCGACCGCGCCGCGCTCGACAAGGCGCTGGCCGAAGATCCGTCTCTCCACGATGAGTTTGACGAGCTCAATGAGACAGCGGCCTTGCTTGCTTACGGCGTCGAACCTGCTGCGCTTGATCTCCGGGTTCGCGAGGCCGTGTTGCGCCGGGCGCGGGACGCCCGCGATGAAGCTCTGCGTCCGGTGGACTCTGGCTGGAGAAATCCTCTCTCTTTGATATTTGCGGGGCTATCCGCCGTGGCCGTCGCCGCGGCTGTGGTTATAGCGGTACTGCTGGGCGGCCGCCTTGCCGAAATGGAGGGCGCAACTGTCGCGGGGCGCGAGCGCGCCTCGAAGCAGGTGGCGGCTCTACAAACGCTGGTGGAAGATGGAGGCGCCGGCGTCACGCTCAGTGGAACCGAGAACGCGCCTGATGCCACCGCGTTCCTCTTGATGACAAGCGACAAGAACGTCGCCGTGCTCATTTGCAGCGGTCTTAAGAAACTGTCACGGGATCGCGCCTACCAGCTATGGCTCGCAAATCCCGACGGAAAGATGAGCGGCGGGATGTTAAATGCCGACTCAGACGGATTTGCGATGATGGTCGTGCAAAGCCCAATGCCGTTTTCCATGTTCCAATCGTTCGGCGTTACCGTGGAGCCAGCCGAGGGAAGTCCAGGTCCTACAGGCGACATGGTGCTGGGCAGCGACCTGTAGCCGCTCGCTCAGCGTCAAAGAAACGCTGGTTTCGTAGCTCGGCAAGCCCGAATTCAGGTTGAAGACTGCGGCACGAGGTCCTCATCGAGATCGGCTTCGTCCACCGAGAACCCCAGTCTGTACAGGCGTTCGTAATAACCGCCCGCGTCGACCAGTTGGTCATGAGAACCCCGCTCCACTATCCTGCCGTGGTCCATAACGATGATCTGATCGGCGTTCCTGACGGTAGAGAGCCGGTGAGCTATCACTATCGACGTTCGCCCGCGCATGAGGCGCTCTAGCGCCTTCTGAATGACTGCCTCGGTCTGCGTGTCCACGTTGCTTGTGGCTTCGTCGAGGATCAATATCTTCGGATCGTTCAGTACCGCCCTCGCGAACGAGACGAGCTGCCGCTGGCCCACTGACAGCCGCGCGCCGCGTTCATGGACGACCGTGTCGTAGCCGAAGTCCATGTCCATCACCTGCTCGTGCAGGTTGACCACCTTGGCGGCGGATATGACTTCCTCGTCCGAAGCATCGGGTCTGCCGAACGTGAGGTTGTCGCGGATGCTGCCGGAAAACAGGAACGGTTCCTGAAGCACCAGACCGACCTGCGCTCGTAACGATGCTTGCTCAACGCTTCTGATGTCGATCCCGTCTATTTCTATTCGTCCACCCGTCACGTCGTAGAAGCGGTGCAGGAGGTTTGCGATGGTCGTTTTGCCGGATCCCGTGGCTCCGACCAGGGCTATCGTCTCACCCCGCGCGGCTTCAAACGACACGTTTCGTAGGACCGGCTGGTCCTTCACGTATTCGAAACTCACGTCACCGAATCGAACCTGGCCTTCGATCGCCGGCATGGCCGGTGCGTCGGGCTGATCTTTTACCTTCGGCTCCTCGTCCAGAAGGCCGAATATCCGCTCGCCCGAAGCCATAGCCGACTGCAAGAGGTCGAATCTCATGCCAAGCTCCTGCACCGGCTGGAACAGTCGCTCGATGTAGAGAAGGAACGCCGTTACCGTTCCAAGCTCCAGCATGGAGTCGCCGAGCACGAGACGGCCGCCGACCCAGAGCACAAGACCCACGGCGATGGCTGTCAGCAAATCGACGCCCGGAATCACGGTGACTCCGACCATACGCGACCGCTTGTGCGCCTGAAGCTCCCGCTCTGAGACTCCGTAAAACAGGGCGCTGTTCTCGGATTCGCGAGAAAATGCCTGCGTGATCTTTACGCCCAGGATGCTCTCGGCCAGATTCGCGTTGGTCTCAGAGACCAGTCGCCGTACCTTGCGATAGGACCGCAGCGCCTGAACTTCGAAGACTGCCGCGCCTATGAGCAGCAACGGCAACACGACCAGCGTCACCAGCGCGAGCTGCCAGCTCAGCGCGAACATCACGGCCACGATTCCGACGATCAGTATCAAGTCGGTGATGGTTCCGACAACTCCCTCCGTCAGGACCTCGTTGAGGGAGTTCACATCGCTGGTAAAGCGGGATATCAGCGAGCCGGTATTACGCGTGTCGAAGAAAGCAAGCGACAACGACTGCATACGCTTGAAGAGCCGCGTTCGGATGTCGTAAAGCACCTTCTGGCCTACCTGAGCCAGAAGCCAGGTCTGCAACCCGATAGCAAGCGAGCCTCCGGCCGTGGTCGCCAGGTAGATCACGCTCAGCACCGATAGCAGAGTGAAGTTCTCACCAGCGATCCCCTCATCGATAGCCAGCTTTACGAGTACCGGCTGCACGAGGTTCATGCCGGTTATGCCGAGGGCCAGGAATCCGGCGCCGAGAGCCCTCCGGCGATAGGGGGTCAGGAACGAGAGCAGCCGAAGCGCTATACCGCTGTTGAACCCCGCGCGCTCAACGTCATCTTCAGTGCGGTAGTAGATCATCCGGGATTGCTGCCGGAGGCCGGACGTCCGTCGATTTCGAGTGCTCTGGCCGGTGACTGGAGCAGGTTTATTCGATAGTAGAGACCCTCGGTGGCGAGCAGCGCCTCGTGTGTTCCACGCTCTACGATCTTGCCGGCGTCCATGACGACGATCTCGTCGCAGTTCATAACGGTCGATACCCGCTGGCCGATCAGAATGGTTGTCCGGCCGCTAAACGCTTCCTGCAGCGCCTCCCGGATGAGACGCTCGGTGGCTGTGTCCAGGCTCGCGGTGGAATCGTCCATTATCAGGACTCCGGCGTTCATCAGCAGCGCGCGCGAGATTGTCACGCGCTGGCGCTGCCCGCCGGACAGACCGACCCCGCGCTCGCCAACGACAGTGTCGTACCTATCCGGCAGGGCGTCGATAAAACGTCCGGCCTGTGCTCGCTCGGCGGCCGCGACTATCGCGTCCAGCCGGGCGCTCGGTCTGGCGAACGCAATGTTCTTAGCCATGGTGTTTGAAAACAGATATGCGTCCTGGGGCACTATGGCGATCCGGCTTCGCAGCCAGTGGAGGTCGAGATCGCGTACGTCCGTTCCATCGACGGTGAGGCGCCCCGAGGAAACATCGTAAAAGCGCATGATGAGGTTAATGAGCGTCGTCTTGCCGGAGCCGGTCGGGCCGATAATGCCCAAGGTTTGCCCTGGCTCGATGACCAGATTGATGTCGCGAAGCTGAGGAGCGCTTCGACCATAGGCGAAGGTGACGTTGTCGAAATCGACGCGGCCTCGAAGTGCGCGGGGCGCAAGCGCGCCGGGCTTGCTGGCAATTTCGGGTTTGGTGTCCAAGACTTCGAACAGACGTTCCGCCGATGCGATGGCGAGTTGGAGCCGCTGGACGATGAATCCGATTCGCCGGGACGGAGGAGCCAGTCGAACGAAGTAGTAGTAGAACGCTATCAACGCCCCCACCGAGACCACGTCGGTTATAACGAGATAGCCGCCCAGCCAAATGACGGCCACCGTTCCCAGGCTCGACAGGAAGAGCATCAACGGAAAGAAAACCGACCAGTTACGCATGGCGGCCAGCATGTTGACGTTGAGCTGCCGGACCGCCCCCGAATAGCGCTCGATCTGCCGAGGTTCCTGCGCGAATG
>JAPOVO010000023.1 GCA_026708165.1 Chloroflexota bacterium
ACCTGTTTTCGTTTACGTAGTCGACGGAGGTCTCGGCGGTCTTCCCATCCTCGACGTTTACGCCTGCGTTCTTGCCGAGCTTGTCGAAGAGATGGGCCACCATGCGGCCGATCTCAGGATCCGCGGCCGAGATTGTGCCGACCCATTCGAGCTGCTCGCGTCCGGACACCTCGACCGCCGACTCTTCCAGGAAGTCGCTCACCGCTTTGGAGGCAACCTGAAGGCCGCGGCGAAGGATCATCGCGTTGTACCCGGCGGTGGTAACCCGGAGCCCTTGAGCGTAGATCGCCTGGCAGAGTATCGCCGCCGTCGACGTGCCGTCTCCGGCCACGCTGTTGGTCTTCTTGGCCGCCTCGTAGGCGAGCCGGGCGCCCGTGTTTACGAACGGGTCTTCCAGGTCCTCAACGTCGGACGCAACGGTGACGCCGTCGTTGGTGATGATGGGCTTGCCGAATTTCCGTTCGAGGACGACGTTGCGACCGCGAGGCCCCATGGTCACGCGAACGGCGTTGCCGACCTCGTCGACTCCCGCCTTCAACGCCTCGCGGGCTTCCTGACCGAACATTACTGCTTTACCTGGCATCGTCCATATCCTTCAAGCGTACGGCGCTTGCTAGCGCGTCAAACTCGTGATTCTCAAGTTGGCCGTTTCGACTCCCGGTCAAGCGATCTCAACCGCTTCCGGGAATTCCTAGCAATCTAGCTTTGATTTTGCTAGCTTTCCAGCTTCTTTTCAAGTGGAGGGTCCGGTTCGACGGATGGCGGGACGCCGTGAAAACCGGACATCGCCGCCGGTTCCTCTTTCCAAAGCCATTCGGACTCGTCCGGCTCCAGCCCGCGCCGTTGCAGGAGATCGGGGCGGACCAGAAGCGTGCGCCGCAGCGATTCCCGGTGACGCCAGCGCCGTATCGCGCCGTGATCGCCTGAGAGAAGCACGTCCGGGACCGCCTCGCCCCGAAACTCTCTGGGCCTGGTGAAGTGCGGATGCTCCAGAAGCCCCTCCGAGTGCGACTCTTTGCGCGTCGCCTCGTCGTTGCCGACCACTCCTGGCGCCAGCCTTGCGACGGTCTCCGTCAGAACCAGCGCGGGCAGCTCGCCGCCTGTAAGCACGTAGTCGCCTATCGATATCTGTTCATCGACTAGCTGGATCCGCACCCGCTCGTCGACGCCTTCGTAACGTCCGCAAATCAGTATCAAATGGGTCTTGCGGGAAAGCTCCAGGGCGACAGCGTGATCCAGGACCTTGCCCTGGGGGGTCAGAAGCACGACCCAGCTTTTTTCGTTGCGCAGCGCTTCGACGGCCGCGGCGATGGGTTCCGGTTTCATCACCATCCCGGATCCGCCGCCGAATGTGTAGTCGTCGACGGTGTTATGACGGTCCATCGCCCAGTCACGGAGATTGTGGGATTCAATCTCAACCAGGCCCGCGCGCCGCGCACGCCCCAGAACTCCACCCTCCAAAGGCCCCGCCAGCATTTCGGGAAACAGCGTCAGAATGTCGAACCGTATGCTGGGCGGCATCTATGAGTCGCCACGCAGGCCGGGAATCAGGTTCACTGTCATGGTGTTCCCGTCCAGGTCGATGTCGAGAATTATCTCTTTGGTGGCCGGCAGCAGGATTTCGCTTGACTGCCGGCGGACCACGTAAACGTCGTTTGAGCCGGTCTCGAAAATCTCCACGACTTTGCCGAGAACTTCATTTTCCGTCGTGACGACCTCCATACCAATTATCTGGAAGTGGAAGTAACGCCCATCCAGGAGTCCGACGGCCCGCTCGGTCTCGCAGTAGATGGTCTCGCCCCGCAGCCGCTCGGCCCGCTCGCGTGAATCCAGCCCTTTGAGCTTCAGCCGCTCGCCGGTGCGGTTGAACCGCTCGATCGTGGCGGGCGCGCGTTCGCTGCCGACAAAGACTTCGCAAGCAGGTTCGAAGATGCCGTAGAGATCGGTCAGCAGCTCGAGCTTGACCTCTCCCTTGATCCCGGCCGGTCTGGTGACTTCCGCGACAGGGATGAATTGCGGGGAGCGGTCGGTCAGCTGGCCTCCACGATCTCTAGCTGGCACCGCTTGCCCTGACCTATGGGCGCTGCACGCATTACCGTGCGAATCGCCGTCGCCATGCGACCCTGACGTCCGATCACCCGGCCCATGTCACGCTGGTCAACTTCGAGCTCGTAGATCGTTACCCTGCCGCGGTCACGCCGCGTCACGCGCACTGCGTCGCGGTCGGTAACCAGGTGGCGGGCGATGAACTCTATCAATTCATCCATGTTCGGCCTCGGCTGATCTTACGTCCCGCTCAGGACTTCGTTTTGGACTTGGGCGCGATTTTCCTGGTGGCTCTTGCCTTGGCTTTCGCTTTGGATTTCGCGCGGGCCTTGGCGGTCGGCTTCGCCTTGGCTTTGGAAGCGGCCTTGGCTCGCGGCTTCGCGGGCGGCTCCGGCGCGGGTTCGGGAGCTTCCGCGACGGCGGCTTCCCCGTTACTGCTCTTGAGGTTCTTTCTGAAGCCAGGCTCCGCCAGTTCGAGAATCTTCCATACCCGGTCCGAAGGCTGAGCGCCCTTGGCAATCCAGCTCCGGGCCGCGTTGACGTCTACCCGAAAATCGGAAGGTTCGGCTAGCGGATCGTAGTAACCCAAATCGGAGACGGTCCGCCCATCGCGGGAAGCCTTGGACGGAGCAACCACGATCCTGTACGACGGCCTGCCCCGTCTTCCTCGACGCGCTAAGCGAATCCTAAGCAATACTCTGGCTCCGAATGTCTGGACGCTTGTTCTGGTTCCCCGCCGACCCTGGTGGTGCACGGTGGCGGCAGGCAGGAATTATATCAGCGATGGGTGTTGATATCCCTAGTCACGTACGGCAAACCCATGAATCCACTTTCCTCCTTCCAGGCCGAGCGGCCATTCGCGCGGCGCGAGCACTAGTACGCGCATCCCGGATTTGGCGAGAGCGGCTTCCAGCTCGTCCAGGTCATATCGGGCAAGAACTCTCTCCAAGCTCGTGTCCCTATTGGTAATCAGGCGGCCCCGGCCGGCGCGCATCGCCAGGTAAACGATGCCCCCGCCGACGAGTACCCGGCGAATCTCGGCCAGCGCTCGCGGCAGCGCCCGCTTCGGGATGTGCAAAAGCGAGGCGCAAGCCCATACGCCGTGGAACGATCCCGCGCCGAACGGACTGTCGATCATGTCGCCGCAAACGAGTCCCGCGGGAGCTGACCGCGCGCCCGCGGTTCGCAACATGCCGACCGCCGTATCGAGGCAGACCGGCGCCGCGCCCGCATCGCTGAGCCGCCACGAGTCGACTCCCGGACCGCTCCCGATATCGAGCACGCGCGGCCGCGGTCCGAACCTGTCGATTAGCAGCGAAACAAACTCGACCGCGTCGGCTTCTATCCCGGCGCCTTCCGACCGGCGGAAATAGTCGGGGGCCATCCGCTCGTAGGCCGCCCGGTTGACCGACCGCCAGGTCGCGGGGTCGGCCAAGGCCATTGCTAAATGCCGATGCTTCTCAGGTAGTTTCGGCACGCCTCGGCGCGCATCTTCGGCGTCTGGTCGGTCTGAAGTCCGCCGTGGCATCCCAACCATCGCTGAAAGCCTATCTCGTCGATCACTTCGAACAGGGCCGGGATGCTCTCGAACAGGTCGCCGTCGCCTATGTTTACAAACCGCCACTTCCGGAAGTCCTGAAGGTGCAGGTACGCAATCCGGTCCTTGACTTCGCGCAGACACCGTATGGCTCCCCATTCGAGAAGCTGCGCGTGCGACAGATCGACGCATAGCTTGAGCGTCGGAGCCAGGTCGACCACCGTCTTTACCTCTTCCTCGCTCTGCACGACCTGTCCATAATGAAAGTGGAAAGTCACGTCGACTCCCTTGTCGACTCCGTACTTCGCGAGTACCTCCGCGAAGCCGGCGAACGACGCGATCTCGTCCTTCGTGGGCGACCGGTCCTGCGGACGCGGCGGCGCCATGATGACGTACGAATCGGCGTTGACGGCCGCGGCTAAGTCGATGCGGCGCTTGTTCAACTCGATGGCCACGCGGTCGTCGGCAAAACCCCAGTTCTGGCCGCACACGGACGCCACGGGAAGGCCGGTCTCCTCGACGATGTCGTTGATCCGTTCGGCCGAGCCGAGCCAGTCCAGCGGCTGGCGGATCTCCCAGCCGTCCCATCCCGTTTCTTTGAGATCCAAGAGCATCTCGTGAAGATTGGGCGTCGGCCCCCATTCGAGCGTGTTGTAGGACAGTTTTAAGGACATCGATTATTTCCTTTCGCGATCCGAGATTCTCGACGAGGTAGTTCAAGATATATTGCTATCGGTCGCCGGACAATTCCAGGAGCACGCGCCCGTGACCATGAGGCCCATGAAATCCCCCGCAAGCGGCGGGTTGGTAAGCGGGCGTAATCTATTGAAAGGCGGATAGATCCAAAGCTTGGAAAGGGCGGGTAGTTGACGCAATCGCATAACGGAGGCGAGGAAGACGCGCTCGACCGTCTCATTCGACGTCGCGTTTTCGAACCTGTAACTCCGGAAAGCGAAGAGGAGGTCGCGGCGACCCCCTCCGACGCGCCAGATCCTCCGGTCGGCCAGGTAGACCCCGGCGTCGACGCCCCGCCGCCGCCCGACCGTCCAATGGAGCCGGAACCGGCCCCGAGTCCGGTTTCCGAGATCGAACCCGTCGGCGCCCGCCCTCAAGGCGGTTACGCCGAGCCGCCGCGAGTCGTTAGGAGAGCGCGGCCGGTCACCCCCGGACCGCCCGAGGGCGCGTTCACCGACTGGGACCAGGTTCGCCGGTCGCCCTATTTCCGGTTCCTGCTTTTGGCAGTCGCGGTGGTGATTGTCTTCTTCGTGGCTCGGGCTCTCGCCGGAGCGCTGGGCGGCGGAGTGAACTCGCTGTTCGACAGGCTCGTCTCGCTTGACGCCCCGTTCCCGCCCGTTCCGGGTCCCGACGACCCGGTCGTCGTCGC
>JAPOVO010000044.1 GCA_026708165.1 Chloroflexota bacterium
CGTAGCGGTCCCGTACTCATCGACCGACGCCACCCCGATCCGGCGCGTCGCTACAAGATGGCCTGTTTCCACCGGCTCCTGGGTCCGAACCGCCCCAAGACCGGTCCCAGGAGGGATGGTGGTGGTCTCTGCCTGGTATTTTCGCCAAACGGAATCGACTGGACTCCCTACGAGGGGAATCCCATATCTCCGGTCTGGCTCGGGGATGTCGAAATCCTGACTTATGACCCGATCGATGAGAAGTACGTGATCTTTGGCCGTTATGGCGGGCATCCGGCGATGAGCCCACATCCCGACTTCGACACCTGGTTCGGACCAATATGGCCGGCCAGGCCAGAGGGGATATGGGGCACTCGGAGGCGGATCTACAGGCTCGAAAGTGCCGACATGTTCAACTGGAGTCGCCCGGAGCTGGTTTTGGATCCTGGTGATGAAGACAATCTCGACGATGCCTACTACGGGCTGGTGCCCTGGCGAGCCGGCGAGCTGCACCTGGGCATCATCAACGTGCTTCACCAGGTGGACAACACGATGGACAATTACCTGCTTTACAGCCGCGATGGGATCGATTGGAAGCGTATGCTCGACCATCGACCGTTCATCCCGCGGGGCGGCGCTTGCAGCTATGACCAGTTCATGGCTGAAACGCCCACTCAGCCGCTCGTCGTCGGGGATGAGTTGTGGTTCTACTACGGGGGTCACCGGGTACATCACGACTGGTGGTGGAAAGACAGCTTGGGCAAGGAGCTTGCCGTCGCCGAAGCCCTTGATCCCAACCTCGCCCGGGATGGCCATCATTTGTGCCTGGCCACAATGCGACTCGACGGATACGTGTCCTTGGACGCAACCGTGCGGGAGGGCTGGATCGAGACTAAGCCGGTGTTTTCAACAGGCTCATACCTGATCATCAACGGTCGCTGCGGCCCCAACGGTTATATCGATGTCGAGATAATGGATAGCTGGAACAACGTTTGGGATGAACACTCTCGCGACCGGTGCGAGCGGTTCACCGGTGATGCCGTGCGTCACCGGGTCAGATGGTCGGACCGCGACACGGTGAGCGAGATTCCGGGCACCGTGAAACTCAAATTCTACTTGCGCGACGCGGAACTCTACGGATTTCAGTTCGCCGATTCATGAGCACGCGGCCAGCGTGCCGTCGGTCGGCTCCGTCCGCTATCCCCGGACCGACCCTGCCGCGCACGTCCAGGCTTCGTTCAGCGCATCCATCTCACTGTCCACGATCACCCAGCTCGCCCTCGCCTCGACCGCCGTGAGCGGACTGACCTTCATTCGGTGCCTCCGGCCTCCAGGCCCTGGCCGCCGCCGATCCGTCCTTCGGTGCGGAGGTTTGGCGAGTCGAAGACTTCGGGGTTCACGCACCACTCCGGCCGCTCGCCTCGCAGCACGGCGAGCACGTCGCGGCACATCGACCGGTAGCACCGCTCCTCCGTCTCCACCGTCGTCGCGAGCACGTGCGGAGATCCCGCGAAGTTCGGATGTGAAAACAGCGGATGGTCCAGATTGGTCGGAGGCTCCACCGGAAACACATCGAGCCCCACCCCGGCAAGCCGTCCGTCTACCAGCGCCTCATGGAGGATATCGAGGCTTTCCACCAGCGCCCCTCGGGCGAAGTTCAGGAAGTACGCCCCCTTCTTCATCCTCCTGATATTCCCGCTGTTGATCAAGGCGTCGTTTTCCGGCGTCGACGCCGCGTGAACGGTAATGATGTCGGACTCCGCCAGCAAACTGTCGAGCGAGACCAGCGAAACATTAAGTTCGTTGGCTCTGGACTTCGGCAGGTAGGGATCGTATGCGACTACCCGCATCTTGAATCCGTGTCCGCGCCCCGCTACCTCGGCGCCGATTCTCCCCAGTCCCACGATGCCCAGCGTCTTGTCGCGCAGCTCGTACGTCCGCTCGAGGATCCTGCGATTCCAGTTTCCCGTTACGAGCGATTCATGCCAGTAGGGAAGCCTCTTTGTAAGCGACAGGATCATGGCAAACGTCGCCTCGGCGACCGAATCGCCCAAGAGCGGCGCGTGGACCACCGGGATACCCCGTTCCGTCGCGGCTTCGATGTCGATGTTCTCGAAACCCGCGCCGGTCCTGGTCACGAACAGCATTCGCCGCCCCGTGTCCATAATTTCCGCGTCGATCCGCGCCACTCCTCGCGAAATAATGCCGACCGCGTCCTCAGACAGCTTCAACAGCGTCTCCCGGTCGTCTTTTTCTGCGGTCACGATTGGAAAGACCTTGCCCAGCCGATCATGAGCCATCTTGTCGATAGGCACCGTCGCGAGAATATGCACTCGATCCTCCTCCAGGCTGTCGGACGAATCTTTGTGCGTCATTATGTCGAGTCTGCGTCTCTGAGTCACCGACCAGCGCCGGACGCGCAACGGATTGACTCGCAAAACTCGCGTCCCGAGTCTCGACTGGTGCTATATTTGCGGCCCGCGCGCCGCTTCAAGATGGTCTGCCTGAACCTCGGCACCTTCAGGCGGGGAGGACCCTTCGGCGGGCTGAAGCTAAAGTTCTAACCCCTCAACGCCCAGCTATTCGCTTTCCAGTCCGCCGACTCGTAACCGCGCTGCAATGGGGCAGCTTGCTTGAATGACTTGGGGACCAGCAACCTAAGGCCACGCCACTCAACACTCTAAACTGGCCAAATAGGCATCTAACCGACTTTCCAATTCCGAGCGTGCCCGAGGGTAATTTTGCCTAATACTGTTGCTAGGTTTGCGGTTATGGGCAACGCAGTTACGCATTCCCTCAATCGAGTTCACAAGTTCTTTGAGGTCATTTAGCAAGTCCGTATCCTGCTCATTGAGTATCGGCGATCGCGTGATTCGCGTGATTTTGTCACGCAACGCGTCATAGTGCTTGGAATCACCGATGATGCGCAAAATGTCGGGCAGACTCGGAGCTCGGCGCTCGTTCAGGTTTCTATACTGGCTGAAGGTCAAATGGAAGAATTGATTCTCAATTGCAGCCCTCATTTGTTCTGAATTCAACTGTGGCGTTACTGGCTTGACTTGCTCTTCTCGAAATAAATCGTAAGGGGCATCGCTTTGATACGCATGTAGGTAAATGAACGAAAGCACGCGGCGCAGTTTCATCTCCAGAGCGAAAATCTCAATAGCACGCTGATCTAGGTCATGCTTCAGGAGAGGGTCTTCGAACTTGATTGCATGGATGATGCGAGGGGATTCCAGTAGAGACTCGGCAAAGTCGTTTACGACAGATCCGGCAGAACCTGTTTCCGACAAATCGAGGGTGAATCCGATTAGTAAGTGACAAGTCGATTCACCGGCAGCATCGACAATCTCACCGCCTCGTCGTTGATGACGAAATTGAATCGTCTGTCTTATGGAATCTTCGTCGTGTTCTTCTCGATTGTTCTCTAAGGCTTCCGAGAGCAAGTCGGTGAGAACTTCGTGGACATCGTCATCGGAAGCAGCGTGACAGGCAATCAGAAATTCAAAAGTCACGCAGTAACCGGTCCTAACAACTGCCCCTCAAACCACTCCTTAGCCTCCCGCCATCCAGCTTCAGCATCAAACCGAAAACGTCGGGCCTCTTCACGACGATGGACAACCTCGGCGGCGATGGATTCTTGAATCTGCATATTGGGAATCGGAATCTGAAGATTCGCTACATCGTGGTTCGCCAGACGGGGATGAGTGTTGCCGGCCATCATGTGGACCGTCTGCGCAAGCACCAGACGGCTGCGCAGAATAGTGGCGAGGTATTCTGGCATCAGTGCGTCACGATGCTTGACACGGAGAACGTGGAATTCAGTCGAACAGCAACCGTCCGTTTCGGCCCTGTGAACCTTATTTAGGTAGGGGCGCAACCGAGCGAACAGAACGTCATCGGTACTATAGGCAAAACAATTACCCGTGGCAGTCACCGTCAAGTCGTTTAGCTCCCCAGTGTGGCTTTGAACATGCGCCAAGCTCAAGTAGTTCTCGCCGGGCGCTCCGAGTTGGTTCCGCTCGAAACTTGCTACAGCGGCAAGAGGTGCCACCGCTAGATTTCGAGATGCCGCAGTCAATGAGCGTAGCGCCACCGTCCGAGCAGGGTGGTAGTAATCCGGATTCAGTCGCCCTTGGCCATGTAACTCAGACCGCTTAACCGCAAACACTCGCCGCGAATCATTTGGTAGCACCTCGATTCCTAAAGCTTCCAACAAGAAATCATCCACGCCCCCAAGCAATGCATCAGCTTGAGCAAGTTTTTCCTTGCGTTCGTCCCGAGCGGTATCAATCTCTACAACGAGTCTTTCTTGCTCAGTCAGCGTTGGTAACGGGACTCGTATTGCCGCAACTTCTTGAGCGTTGATGTGTGGTTGTGCCGAACGTCCCTTTACTGAATCCAGTTGCAACCTACCAACCTCAGTATCGAGGAAGGCAGCCACGAACTTTGCCGAAGCATTGGCTTGGAAAGTCAGTATGAGGTCGTAAGCGGCGAAGGAATTGATCAACAACTCCGGAACAACCGCGCAATCGCCAGTATTCACACCACTTCGAACAATTATCAGCTCGCCGCCCGCCAATCTACATTTGTCCATGTGACTCGGTTGTTGGGCTGCCACATGTAGCAGCCCTTCGAGATTTACCTCTCCATTTTTGATGTCGGTTGCCCGAACGAACGGAACGGTCGTTTCACTCTGTTTCAGGTAGAGAGGTGGAGACCCTGTGCCATATCGAATTTCGGCAATGATGGTCCCGAGACTATTGACAACAAAGCTGGAGTTCTCTAGTGCCGCCAGACGGTCACGAATCCATGGCTGATGAAACGCAACATCCGCGCGCCTAGAGACTTCGCCCCGCTTCACCGCAAAACATTGAGCTTTACCCAGTTCAGCGGGGCCTACACGAAAAAAGGTGTCGGATCTCGCTGGAATGCCCACCATTGGGCGAGTAGCCCAGTGTCTG
>JAPOVO010000007.1 GCA_026708165.1 Chloroflexota bacterium
TCCATGTCGACGCCGTGCAGCTCGCCGGGGGCTATGGCCGCGGCCAGTCCCGTCGATATCGTGCCCGCCCCACACCCGAAGTCCAGGACTCGAAGGCCTGACCTTAGGTACGGCAGCAGATGCCGGGCGTGTGACCCCGCCGTCGCACGACCCAAGTGATCGACGGCACCTTCGCCGAAGCCCATCGTGTAATCGGGCGTTGCCGGTGTGGAGACATCCATCGTCATGTCTGTACTCTTTTTCCTGGTCGCCGCTACTCGGCGCGGCTCCGCCGACGTGTCTACTCCGTTGTCCGACCCGTCGGACGCCAAGTCAGCTCTCCCTCTCCTGGGAAGCGGATGCGATTGATTGTGATTTACTGCGTTATAAGGGTACAACCGAAAAGATGACTTTCAGGTGACATATAGGCCGATTTCAATAACGTTCTGGTGACGTTATGGTTGATTTTTGAGATTCTTCCGAATTCGTGCCGCGTGTCGTCCGCAACACCGCCCTGCGCATGCGTGCCGACGGCGCACCGGTACAGCCTCTCGACGGGCGTCCGGTTTTCGGGACCACCCCGGCAGCGGCCTGCGTGAATAACTACATTTCGATGGCGGGCTTGAACATCCGTACGATTTAGAAGGATTCGAAAACACGCAACGTCTGCGGTTTAGGATTCGGATGCACGCCGCACGCGCCGGAGAGCGGGAACCCAATGTCTAACTCCTGGGTGATCCTGGTCTTCTGCGCCTACTTCGCGATGCTGATGGGCATAGCGTTCGTGGGCGCCCGCAAGATGCGCAACATGTCGGACTACGTGCTGGGCGGCCGGCGGCTCAGCAGCTTCACTGCCGCGCTCAGCGCCGGATCGTCGACCACCAGCGCGTGGACGATGCTCGCACTCCCCGCCCTGGCGTTCGTAAGCGGCGCGGTCGAGGTATGGGTGCCCGCCGCCGCCGCGCTGGGTGTCTGGTTGAGCTGGGCTGTCCTGGCCAAAAGGCTCCGCCGCTACACCATCGAAGCCGACAACATCCTCACCATCCCGGAGTTCTTCGCGGTCCGATTCGGAGACAAGACGGGTACCCTGCGTACGCTCACGTCGATAATCACCGTTCTCTTCGTTTTGTTCTACGTCAGCTCCGGCCTGGTGGGCGGCTCCAAGCTGCTGGATACGATCTTCGGAATCGAGGCGGCCACTGGCGTGCTGATAACTCTGGCCGCCGTGGCGTCATACACGCTGATCGGCGGGTTCCTGGCGGTATCGAGAACGGACGTCTCTCAGGCGCTCCTGATGCTGCTCAGCCTTCTGATTCTGGCCGGCGCGCTTTTCGGTTCGATCGACAGTCGGGGATCCGAGATTAGCGGAACCTCCGCCGGCTTTCTGAACCCCTTTAGCGATGCCGACGGCACGCCGATAAGCCCGGTCTTCCTGCTCTCGGCGGCGGGATGGGCGTTTGGCGCTTTCGGCGCTCAGCGGTTGTTACAGCGCTTTATGGCGGTGGAGCGCGAGGACCGCATCTCGCTAAGCCGCAACATGTCCGTCGTGTGGCTGATAGCCGTATATGGACTTGCCCTGATAGTCGGGATGCTTGCCCGTCCGGCTCTCTCCAACCTGGGGATGCTGGACCAGGTTGCCGACCCCGAACGCATCTACCTGGTGGTGTCCGACGTCTTGTTTCATCCGGCGGTGACGGGGCTGCTGCTGACGGCCGTAATCGCGGCGGTGATGAGCACGGCCGACTCGCAGCTGCTGCTGGCTTCAGCCGTCGCGACCGACGACCTGCCGCTTGTCCGGCGGATCTCCCAACAAGCCGTCGCCAATGCCAGGGTCTGGCTGGGCCGGCTGGCGCTGCTGGTCATCGGCGGCATAGCGGCGGCCATCTCCATCCTCTATCCGGAATCTATCTTCGACCTGGTGAGCTACGCATGGGGCGGCATGGGGGCGGCGTTTGGTCCGACCATGGTCCTGGCGCTGTTCTGGCGCAGGTTCAACTTCTGGGGAGCCGCCGCGTCCATACTGTCCGGCACGGCGGTGGCTACGGTCTGGTGCGATATGAGCGGTGGTCCTTCGGGGATGTGGGACATCCAGCCCGCGACGCCCGGCTTTCTGGTCGCCATGTTGGTGGCTGTCGCCGTCTCGCTCGTTACGCCCAAGCCGCCGCGCGAGGTTGTTGACTTTTACGACAAAGTCAACTCCGTCGCCACCCCATGAGCGATAGACGCCGATTCAAGTCCGGCATGACGAGTAAGCGCTCCCTTACGTCATTCCCGCGAAAGCGGTAATCCTAGACAATCGCTCGGGTGTGATTGAGGGCGGTTCGCGAGCCGCCCCTACGGGGTCCTGGAGCGAAAGGACCGGCCTTTCCGGACGCTGTATCGAGCCTGGCTCGCGCGCCGAAGCATCGAGCCTGGGTGGCGTTAGATCCGGACATTCCGATATCAGCTTCGGATGATGCTCGACTCCGGCCGTGCCGCCATGAGATGTCAAGCCTCGAGCTAAGACTGAATTCACGCGGTACATGTCCCAAATGAATCAGCTCAAGGTTCAGGCGCGGCGCGATTTGCTTGTCGAACCTCGTCTGGTTCTGTGGCAAGATCGGTCATTTCGGAACGACTGACGGCATTCATTCGCAGTCTCGCCAGTGCTCTGTGGGCTCGGGGGACAGGTCATTCAAGGATGGCTCGCCTAACTCTGTGGTCGATGCGCTTCGTCTCTACCAGAACGCCAACCGTGGATTCGGAAACGCGCTCGAACCGGACATCCGCTGTCCGGACAGCCAGCCGGTGCCGGTGCAGTATGCGCTCAAGGTCCTCGATCCCGTGGGTTTGACGGCGAGATCGTGACGGCCGCTTGTGATTATCTGATGAGGAAAACAACACGCGAAGGTGGCGTGCAGTGTCTCTTGCCCACGGCGTATGGGTACACGCTGGCACCCTGATGGAATGCCGATGACGCACCTTCCGCATTCGTGAATCTGACCGCCGCGATCGCTTTGCGCGAAACATGCAGGCCACCGGGTCGTTGCGACTGAAAATCAGCTGCTAACCATTGTTTTATGCAAATGATTCTCATTATTATATGCGGTGGCATTGATTTTGAGAGCATCCTTCAAATCATCGATTCATAGGGATGCGAGGAGATTAGAGAAGACTTATGGACTTAATCGAAAAGCCAGCCAGACGGAGATCGCGTCGCTGGATGCTAACCGCGGCCGCAGGCTCCGCCGCTCTTGGGGCCGCCGCCCTGGTCGGCTGCGTGGAAACCGAGGTCGTCACGGAGACGAAGATCCAGACCGTTGAAGTGGCAAAACCGGTCGACCGGGTCGTCACCAGAGAGGTCATCCGAGATGTGCCCGTTGAGAGGGTAGTGACCAAGGAAGTGCCCGTAGAAGTTGAAAGGGTAGTCACCAAGGAAGTCGAGGTCGAACGCGTCGTTACGCGAATCGTGGAGAAAGTCGTTGAACGATCTCCTGACGCCGGACGTGCGGATGAGTTCGTCTGGGTGAATGGCGAGATCTTTTATGGCCTGGATCCCGTACACGAATTCAGCGCGAGCTACATGTTGTGGGTAGGACTAGCCGAAACGCTGATGACGGTCGATGACGATGGCACGATCATCCCGTGGCTGGCGCAGTCTTACGAACTAATCGACGCGAACACCGCCAGCATTGCGCTCAGGCAGAACGCCACGTTTTGGAGCGGCGCTCCGGTCAACGCGGCGGCGGTAAAGGCGAGTCTGGAAAGATCGATCGAGTTGGCGCCTCCGGCGGCGGCTCTTCTGAAAGGCGTCAATATTGAGGTCGCCGGCGACTGGGATTTGCGATTCGTGGGCGACGCACCCATTCCGCAGCTGCCGTTCAATCTGACCGACCCGTGGCTGGCCATACACAACGCGGCCTCGTACGGACCCGCTGACAACGCGTTCGATATCGATGCAGCAGACCTGACTGGTCCGTACCGATTGGTCGAGTTCAAGCCTCGCGAAGAGGCCCGGCTCAAGCTTTGGGACGGCTACTGGGGGACCCAGCCGAACTTCTCCACAGTGCACTACCGAGAGGTGCCGGACCCGCAGGCGAGGGCTCTGATCGCCCTCAGCGGAGAGGCGGACATGGTAAAGAGACTTCCATCTGAAACCGCCGCCCTAGTACGCGCGAGCGACAAGGTCGAGCTGGCGCTTCAGGTCGGAACCGGTACCGCCAGCATGTATCTCAATTTGCAGCGTCCGCCGTTCGACGACCGAGCCGTGCGGGAAGCCATCGGGTGGGCGCTTGATCGCAACGAGATCGTGGAACTCGCCTGGAGCGGATTGGCGAAACCGGCGTCGAGCTGGCTTTCGACGAATGCAGCCTATCCGGAGGCCGCCGAGATCGGGTTTACAGAGTATGACCCGGAACGGGCCGGGCAGATATTGGATGAGGCCGGCTGGGTTCTCGGAGGCGACGGCATCAGGGCCAAGGACGGCAATCAACTCAAGTTCCGGTACCTCTGGTGGGGCACCGAAAAGCCTGTCGCCGAGGTCATTCAAGACCAGTTGAAGCGGATTGGCATTCCGATAGAGGTCATCGGTTCGCCCGACTACGGAGTGCTGGACGGGGCGCGCGCCTCCGGCGATTGGGAAGCGCTCGTCGAAGGATGGGGCCATTTCGGAGATCCATTCAGTCCGCTCGATCGACACTTTGGAGCGAACGGCGATATCAACTACGGGCGATATCGAACCGACGAAATGGATGCTTTGTTCGCGCAATTCGCAGACGCGATAAGTCTCGACGAACGACGGAAGATCGCTGTGCAAATCAACGAGTTGGTCTTCCGAGACGTGATCCTTATTCCTTTGTACGCGAGGGCGAGAATCGCGGCAGTCTCCAGTTCGCTGGCCGGATACAAGCTGCCCTCCCAAGAGATCCGCGTATTAGAGATAACTCCGGAACTCTCTCGCAAGTAAGGCTCGGAGGGA
>JAPOVO010000180.1:0-3044 GCA_026708165.1 Chloroflexota bacterium
CTCTGGGAGGGTCTGGCGCGCGAACAGATGGAGTCGAACCTGGCCAGGGCAATGCGACATCCGGACCTGAAGCATCTGTACAGCAGCGAGCGACTGGCCTTGATCAATCAGCTTGCCGAACGCTGGAAAGAAACCCACGCCCTGGTCGAGTCCCTTCCGCAAACCCTGATCCACGGCGACTTCGGCACGCACAACTTTGGCTACAGGGAGCTGAACGGTAACGCGCAGACAGTCCTCGTCGACTGGGACCAGGTCGGCGTGGGCACTCCCGGCATGGAGCTTGGCCGCTCTAACTGGCTTCCAACCCTGCTCGGTGCGGAGCACGTTCCCGCCGACCTACTTCTGGACACTTACACGAATTCGCTGGAGCGCTGGCTCGGAAAGGCCGTCGACCGCGACGCAATCCAGCAAGGCTACGACCTCTACTTCTGCCTCGCCGGCCTCTTCCTCTTGTGCTTCTACGCCGTGGGCGAGGGCCCTAACGACCTGATGATCCCGATGAGCCGCGTCTCCGCCGGCACTGCTCGGGTCCTCTCACGGATGGAGCAAGCCGCCCGGCGCTGGCTCTGATCCCGCCGCCCCGCGCAGCTTTCACCCAGCCGGTGCGACGTCCCCCAATCGGTAGGCCTTAGGCCGCTTCGCCCCCTAGCTGCTCGGCTTGAGTCGAATCACCAGACCCAGCCCCCACGTCACGAGATTGCCTGCCTCAAGTGCCGACTCGCACTCCGGGAAACCTATAGCGCTTTCACAGACCGAATCGATCAGCGCCTCACGCTCCATTCCCTCCGACCACGCCGATCCCGACCATTCCGCAAAGTCGAACTTCGCTTCGACCTGCGCGCGCTTGAATCCACTGCGCCCGTCAGGATGGACCACGTCCACCAGCAGCAGCCCAATGTCGGTCGGCGCTCTCCCCAGCGGGTCCGTAAACACTACCGACAGGCCGTTCTCGTCGGTAGTGTCCTCGAACTCGTGATAGAGAGGCCGGCGAATGGAGTCGTCCGCCCTGCTTCCGTACATTTCAAACTCCACCCGCGCGCCGGATACGGGGATCATCGAACCGTCCGGCATCCGCTCCTCGACCCGCACCACGGTCAATATCCCGTTCGCGGTTTGGGAGCCTCCTCCACAGGCCGCAAGAGCTGCCGCCAGCCACACCACTGCGACAAGCGCAACCTGCAAACGCCACGCGCTCAACGCGACGCAACACCGAAAAGTCAGACCTCTCAACGGTCGCTCGCCGAACCCACGTTATCCCCCGCTCGCTCAGCCATCGTCCCTAAAGCGCATAAGCGCGCCTCGTCCCCAGGTGATCATGTCAGTTCGCTCCAGAGTCATTTCGCAATCGGGAAACCCGGAGACCGTTTCGCAGATCCGGTCGATGAAGTATGCGGGATTCGACTCGTACTCGGCGAACGTGGCGAACCACTCCGAGAAATCGAAGTGCTGTTCGATCTTCCACTTGCGGAACAGTGTGCGTCCGCCCGGATGCGTGACGTCAACGAACACCAGCCCGATATCGCCCGGGTTTTTGCCCTCAGGATCGCGCAGCACGGCGGAAAGCCCCCATTCGTCCGTCGTATCGGTGTACTGCTGATACAGCGGTATGTGCACCCCGTCTGGCGCCAGCCTCGCGTATATCTCGTAGTGGACGCTTGCTCCCGAAACCGGCCCCCAGGACCCGTCCGGTAGCTTCTCCTCCACCCTTACGACCGTGAGAATCTTCGGATCACCCGCCGCTTCATCTCCGCAGCCCCCAAACAGAGCAGCGGCCGCCAACACCGCTAGAGTGACGAGAAGCAAGGGCGCGGCGAACAGTCTCTTTGTGTGACACGCGCCCCCGGTCAACAACGGGCAGACGCTCACAGCCTATCGAATCCGAACCAGAATGGCTCTGCCCCAAACTACTAGCTCTTGGTCCCCGAGGTATCTTTCGCAGTCGGAAAGTCCAATTGCGGTCTCGCAGATCGCGTCGATGACCGAATCCGCATCCACCGGTTCCGGCCAGAACGTCTCGAACCACTCCAGCAGATCGAACTCCCCCTCGACTTGCTTCCTCTGAAAACCTGTGCGCCCGTCATCGTGGGTGACTTCGGCGAACAGCAGCCCAATATCCGCCGGTTTCTTATCGTCCGCGGCCTGCGCCACCACTGAAAGACCTGACTCGTCGGTGAAATCCTGATACTCGTAGAAGAGCACGACGTCGGCGCTCGAGGTCGCCCGCCCCGCCCAGATTTGATAGTCGACGTGCACGTCCGCCACCGGCGACCACGCCCCGTCGGAAATCCGTTCTTCGACGCGCACCGCGGTCAGAATTATCTTTGCCTGCGGCGCATCATCACCACAGGCCAGGAACCCGGCGGCAACACAAAACGCTGCCGCCAGCGCCGCGATCCGACGCCAACCCCGCCGAAACGCCCGGTGGCTTCTCATTTGTGTCGAGACTCCCCCACAATGCCCGCCGTCAAACGCCTCTACCTGACGCGAACGACTACGCCGGCTCCCCACATCTTCAGGTCCTTGCTCTCGAGACTGTCCTCGCACGTCGCGAACTCGACGGCGTCCAGGCAAATGGCTGTGGTTATGTCATCTGGAGCCGCTGCCTCGTCCATGAACTCCTTGGCCCACTCGCCAAAATCGAAGCTTCCCTCGACCTTCTTTCGCTTGAACGCAGTTCGCCCGTCCGGCAGGATTACGTCGACGACGACCATCCCGATATCGGTCTCGACACGTCCCTCGGGATCGTTCCCCACCGACGATATTCCTTCGGCGTTCGTAACGCCTTCATATTGGTAATAGAGAGGTGGCGGTTCGGCTGGCGTCGAACCTCGCGGCGAATAGATCTCATACAGGACTTTCGCGTTCTCGACAGGGACCCAGTCTCCGCTCTGGTCCCTCTCCTCGACCCGCACGACGGTCAGAATGCGGTTTTCTACCTCCACGCCGTCGTCGCCGCAAGCCGCGAAGAGCGTTGCGACGACTAACCCCACCAGAAGGCTCAGTCCGACGACCTTCGGTTTCATTGCAGAAAAACTACGGCTTTC
>JAPOVO010000180.1:3054-4919 GCA_026708165.1 Chloroflexota bacterium
GGCTTTCTAAACCGGACAATGAATCCCACCCCCCATGTCTTGAGCTCTTCGCCGTCCAGCTTCTTGTCGCAATCCGGGAAATCGACCGCCGTCGCGCATATCTGCTCAACGATCTCACTTCGCCCCACCGCCCCCGAAGGGAACTTCTGAGACCACGCGTCGAAGTCGAAGAACTCCTGAGCGGGCGCCCGCCGGAAGCTCGTCCGGCCGTCCGGATGCGTTACGTCGATGAACACCATTCCGATTCCCGCCGGTGACTTGTCGCCCGGATCCCGATTCACCGCCGACAGCCCCTGTGCATCCGTGTCGTCCTGATACTCGTGGTACAGCGAAACCTGCGCATTGTGGGTCGTGCCCGCCCAGATTTGGTACTCGACCTTGACGCCTTCCGCCGGAGCCCACGTCCCGTCTGCAAGCTCCTGTTCAACACGTACTACGGTGAGAATGCTGTCTTGCGCCGGCGCCACCTCGCCGCAGCCGGCGCCGCCCGCTACAACTGTCGTGACAAGCGCGACGGCGGCGGCTCCAGCCGCCCACCGCGCACGCGCTTTCTCCACGGCAGACCGCGTGAACGACCCGCTCACGCCGTCCCACATTGGCGCAAGCAACGTTTACCTGACTCGCAGGAGCAGTCCAGCTCCCCACGACTTCAGACCGCTCGCCATAAGCGATTCCTCACAGCTTGGAAAGTCGAGGGCCGCCTCACACAGCTGCGCGGCGATCGTTTCATCCGACGTGCCCTCGTCTCCAAACTTGAGATACCAGGTCTTGAAGTCGAAGTTCTCCTCGGACTTGATCCGGCGGAACTGTGTTCGTCCGTCCGGCAGCTCCACCTGCGCGAACACCATTCCTATGTCTTTCGGCAGCTTGCCTTCCGCGGCCCGGAGAACGGCGGTAATCCCGTTCGGGCCGGCCTCCGCTTCGTAGTCCTCGTACTTCACGACATTTCCCGCCGAAACCAACGTCGGCCCGGAGGCGAGGAACACCTCGAACGTGACCGTCGCTCCGGCAAGGGGCGCCCACGAACCGTCTTCGAGACGCTCTTCCACTCGCACCACAGTCAGCAGACCGTCCGCCCCGGAGCTGCTGCCCGAACCTCCGCAGGCCGCCAATACCAAGAGACTCACCAACAAGGCCGCCCGAACGCCGGCGCCCCGCCAGCCGCGAAATTGGTCCATGCTCAACTCTGGCCAGATCATGTCTTCATCCCCGAACGACGCCTCTTGCGAAATCCACCCGCCGGTGACGCACGCAAAACGCGTTCCAGCGCTACTCCGGCTCCGCCTAGTTTAGCGATCTGGATTTTGAGCGTGATGAAGGCAGCCGCCGACCTGATCCTGGTCGCTCCACTGACTCTATTCATGATTTCCTAAGTGACAATGTATTATGTGCGACGGTTTTCTGCGGGGAAGTACTTAGCGGAGGGAAGCAGAATAAATGATTAGCAATGTATCGAGGCGTCGGCTCCTCAAGATCGGCGCGGCCGGGGGCCTTGGCGCAGCCGCTTTGGCAATTGCCGGCTGCGGCGAAACTCAGGTCGTCGAGGTCGTCAAGGAAGTGCCCGTCGTCCAGGAGAAGATCGTTGAGAAAGTCGTAACCCAGGAGGTCGAGGTCCAGAAGGTCGTCACCAAAGAGGTCGAGAGGATCGTAACCGTCGAGGCTGCGATGCCCAAGAAGGCCGCGGTACACCTCAACTTCAACACTTGGTGGGGTACAGTCGAGGAATACTCGGCTGAGGTTGGCGAACCGTTCATCGAGCGGAACCCGCACGTGACGATCGACTGGCAGGTCACGCCTTGGGGGGAGTACTGGCAGAAGATGCAGACGCAGGCCGTCTCCAACGAGCTTCGCGACTTCTTTGGTCA
>JAPOVO010000177.1 GCA_026708165.1 Chloroflexota bacterium
TCCAGAGGGGGCGGTGGGGTGTCACCAATCCATCGACCCGTCCCTCCAACCTGTGATTCCCGCGAAAGCCGGAATCCAGCGAGTGATTTCGAGCACTTGGACGACCTCAGCACAGGCTCCGCCGAGGAATCCCGCCTCCGCTCGAATAGCTCGGCAGTACCCGTTCCCCACCGAAACCTTGCCATGACCCAGCGCGGCACCGACAGCCGTTACCTCGAATTCCAATACTCCCAACCCGACAGGCTCTGCATCCGCCGCGAGACCCACGCTCGGTTCTCCGACAGGTCCGGTGACGGCTTCCTGCTCTGGACCCTGTCGCACCTGGCGGCGGAGCAAGGCGACCTGGTCCTCGACGCCGGCTGCGGCCCGGGCATCTACCATCCGTTTCTCCGGGAGCGCGGCGTCCGCGTCGTCGCCATCGACTACTCATTCGGAATGGTCCGCGCCGCCGTGGAATCCGCCTCCAATCGGAATCTCCCCGTTCACGCCTGCCGCGCTCGAATCGAATCGCTCCCGCTTGCCGACCGCTCCTGCGACCGCGCGATGGCGAATCACATGCTCTATCACGTACCCGACATCAAGACGGCTCTGCTGGAGCTGCGCCGCGTGCTGAAACCGGGCGGACGCGTCGTTATGGCGACCGCCTCCCGCGACTATTGCCGAATCTGGCAAGACCTCCACGATGCGGCGGCGCGGAAGCTCGGCTACCAGCCGGCCCGCTCATTCTTGGAACGATTCTCGCCCGACCACATTGGGCTGGTTCGGGAAGCGTTCCCGTCTGCCCAGGTATTTGAGTTCGAGGACGCCCTTCGATTCTCCGCCGCCGAGCCTGCCCTTCGTTACTACGCCAGCGCGATGGTCGACGGCATCGAGAACGCCCCGTCCGACGGCCGCCATCGCGGGCCGCTCCTCTCCGAAATGGAAGAGTCCCTACGCCGGATTATCCAGCGCGACGGCGAGTTGGTCATCCCCAAGAATTCCTCGCTTTTCGTCGCGGGCAAGTAGCTCCTTGCCTCGCGGACAGGTTCTCGCTCCGTCGAGACGCCCTCCGGCTTCAGGACCGGGTCGTCACGAGCGGTAGACTGCGACATCCACAACACCGCGCGGAGGAGGCCACGGATGAGCACACGGGTACCCACTATCGACATCGCCTCGCGGCTTGATGCGGAACACCGCGCCGTCTTCGAAACGCTGCCGCGAAAGCGTCACGACTGGTCGGACATTTCCTCCGCGAGGGCCTCGTTGGCGAAGTTCATCGAGAAGATGCATCAGCCGGCCCTTCCCGCGAGCGTGTCCACCGAGGACCGCTATGCACCCGGCCCTGCCGGCGGTCCCGACGTGATGCTGCGGCTATACCGTCCCGCGAGTCTGCCGCGGTCGGCGCCGGCGTTTTACTGGATTCACGGCGGCGGCATGGTTACGGGAGATGTCGACAGCACCGATGGGTACTGTTCGAGCATCGCCGATGAGCTCAACATTCTGGTGACATCGGTGGAGTACCGTCTCGCTCCTGAACACCCCTTCCCGGCGCCGATGGAGGATTGCTACGCCGGACTGGTCTGGCTGAGCGCCTCCGCGGACGAGCTCGGAGTCGATCGCAGCCGCATCGCCATCGGAGGCGCGAGCGCTGGTGGAGGACTGGCCGCGGGCGTGGCCCTGGCGGCGCGTGATCGCGGCGAGGCGCCGCTATGTTTCCAGCTTCTCGTGTACCCGATGCTCGACGATCGCAACATCACCAGGAGCAGCCAGGCGATTCTCGACCCCCGCGTCTGGAACAGGGAGGCGAATATCGCAGGCTGGAACGCCTACCTCGCGGGGAACGCGGGCGGCGATGATGTTTCGCCCTACGCCTCGCCCCCGCGGGAGACTGACCTGGCCGGACTGCCGCCCGCCTACGTCAACGTCGGTGCCCTCGACCTCTTCGTTGACGAGGATGTCGCTTACGCCCGCGCGATGAGCCACGCCGGCGTACCCGTCGAGCTGCACGTCTACCCGGGCGCCTACCACGCCTCGCAGGCAGTGGCGCCCAACGCCGAGCTCTCCCGGCGCTGGAACGCGGACGAACGCGCCGCGCTCAGGCGCGCACTGTGGAGCTGATCGGCGTAACAAGAAACGAAGCGGTCGTCGCCGCCCCGATGGAGACACAAGTAATAGACCGCGAGCGGATCGCTATCAATCCGGGACTCGCCGATACGGCAAATTCTTTTGAGCGCGAACGCGCCCCCCGACGGCCGCCACTGCGGGCGCGAACCCATGGGCGTCTGCTAGGAGTCCCCGAAGTTGCCTGAGATAAAGACCATCTACTTCATCAACCACAACCACACCGACATCGGCTACACCGACCACCAGGACATCGTCTTCCAGAAGCACATGGAGTTCATCGATGAGGCCATCGACGTGTGCGAGGCGACGGCGGACTTCCATCCCGACGCGCGATTCCGGTGGACGTGCGAGGCCACGGGCATAACCGAGCGCTACCTGAACCAGGCGTCGCAGGCGCAGATCGACAGGTTCGTCGCGCTGCACCGGCAGGGCCGCATGGACGTTACCGGGATGTGCTACAACTTCATCTCCCCCATCGCGCCCGAAGTCCTGCTGCGCAGCCTCTATCCGGTCCGCCGCCTTCGCGACCGCTACGGCCTCTCCATCGAAGCTGCCATGCAGTGCGACGTGAACGGCATCTCCTGGATGTTCGCCGACCTGCTCCCGACCGTCGGCGTCGACTTCCTGGCGATGGGCATAAATCCCACGCGCGGTGGCACCCCGCTGCCGCGTCCGGGCGTCTTCTGGTGGGAGGGGCCGTCAGGCAAGCGCATCGGGGTCTGGAACGGATACACCTACGGCTGGAGTCTCACCTTTTGGGGGATGGGCGATCTGGACCGCTTCTCGCGGGCGATGCCGCAGTGGATTGCCGAGCTGGAGGCGAGAACCGACTATCCCTACGACTTCCTCTTCTTGCAGGTCACGCACCCCCAGGGCGTGGACAACGGCCCGCCCTACCGGGTCCTCTCCGAGTTTGCGCGCGACTGGAACGCCGCCGGGAACAGTCCCCGGCTGGTTTTCACTACGCTCGCGGAGTTCGGCCGCTCGATGGTCTCGGAGCACATGCAAGACGCGCCGGTTTTCAGCGGCGACTGGGTCGACTGGTGGTCCGACGGGGTGGGCACGTCCGCGCATGAGACGGCTGTTTACCGGCGGGCTTCCGAGCTTCTGCCTTCGGTCGAAACGCTCGACGTATGGCTGCAGGCCCAGGGGCGCGACCGGGTCGAGCCGGACGTCCTGGACACGGCCTACGAAAACGCGATCCTGTACGCGGAGCATTCGTGGGGTTCTTCGGGGAGCCTGCGTGAGCCGACCTCCTTCTCGACCCGCGCCCAGTGGAACCGAAAGGCCTCTTACGCGTACATCGCCGCCGCCTTCGCCGACGAGGGGCGGGACCGGGCGGCGTCTGCGCTCGCGCCGCTGTTCGCTCCGCCGGGCGACGACCTGCTGGTCCTCAACACCCTGCCGTGGCCGCGGCGTATAGAGGTGCGGCTGCCCGACCCGGCGAAGGAGTGGCCGAGGTTCGCCGTCGACGAGAGTCAGCGTCCCAAAGCGGACGAGGCGGAGCGCCGACCCGCCATCGGAGCCATCGTCGACGTTCCCGCTATGGGATTCGCCACCGCTCCGGTGGCAACGCTTGACGACTCCGTCGCATCGGACGACGGCCTAACGCTGGAGAACGAGTGGTACCGAATCGAGATGGACCCCGCCACGGGCGGCCTCGCAAGCTGGTACGACAAGGACCGGCAGAGCGAACTGGCAGCCGCCGACGGCCCTTGGTCATTTGCGCAATACATATACGAGACCGTCGATTCGCCCTCCGGACGGGCCGCGATATTCGACCGCGACCTCACCAGACTTGACCACGGCATCGCCCATCGGAACACCCCGTGGTACCGGCGCGGCGCGGAGAGCGTGCGGATACTCGGTCCCCGGAACGGCGGCTCGCAAGCGGGCCTTGCCGCCGACATTTCCGCTCCGGGATGCCGGTCGATTCGCGTCGCCTATTCGTTGCCGTCCCACCGCAAGTCGCTGAGCGTCCGCTATCGGCTCGACAAGATTCACGTCATCGATCCCGAGTCCGTCTACTTTCCCTTCCAGTTCGCCCTGGGCGCGCCCCGGTTCATCCTCGACCTCGACGGCGTTCCCACTGTCCCGGAAGACGAGCAGCTTCCCGGATCGTCCCGCGACTGGTACAGCGTGGGCCGGTGGGGGGCGGTGAGCGATAGAAAGACCACCGTGACCGTCGTTCCGCTCGACGCGCCGCTTACCCAGGTAGGCGGAATAACAACCGGACACTGGGCCGGGCGCCTGCAACCTGAAGCCCCCGCGCTCGTGTCGTGGGCGCTCAACAACCACTGGCACACCAACTTCAAGGCCAGACAGGGCGGGGAGATGATGTTTCGCTACGTCCTCACGTCGCGCGAAGGAGACCACGACCCGGTAGCCTCGTCGCGTTTCGCGGCAGAGACCGTCACGCCGCCCGTCGTCGTCCCCGGCAGGGGTGCTTCGGATCGAGATTCCCGGTCCTTTGCGACGCTGGCGCCCGCCGGAGCCGGACTGCTGTGGTTCAAGCCGTCCGAGGACGGTCGAGGCGTCATCGCAAGGGGGCAAAACCCCTCCGGCGAGTCCGTCCGTTACACGCTCAGCCTGCTCGCGGCCCAGGTCGAGTCCGCCTGCCTCACCTCACCCATCGAGGTCGATGGCCAGGAGCTCACCGTCACCTCGAACCAAAGCGTGGAGTTTACCGTCGCTCCGCGCTCCATTCAGAGCATCCGTCTCCGACTGCGTCCAACCGCCTGACGGTCGCGGCCTGGCTGCCGATGAACCAGGTCATGACGCCACCGGGATTGCCCGGCGACCGCCCCTCG
>JAPOVO010000165.1 GCA_026708165.1 Chloroflexota bacterium
CCGTCATATTTCGGACTCCAACTCCTCCAGGATCGTGGGCAACTGCGTATTGAGTCCCACGGCGTCTTCTATCGGAACTTGGAAGGCGATGCCGGAACCGGGCTCGGAATCGAGGCGCGCCGCGTCACGGATGCGCTCGAGGATTTCGCGGGCCCGCGTCTCGACGACGAGGAAGAGGGCGACATTGCGCTTGGGTGCGAGGTCGAGGCCGAGGAAAGTCTTTTCCGGTTTCAGACCGGCGCCCCGCACGCTGGTGATGACTGTGTCACCGGTGGCGCCTTCCGCCCGCGCCGTATCAACCACCACATCGATCTTCTCGTCGCCTACCAGGGCAACAATCAGCTTTAGTCTCACGACTCGGCCTCCTCGGGAAGTTTGGACTTCCGCCTGCGCCCCAACCAAGACGAGGCAATAGAGTATCCCAGCACAGTCATGATTGGGAATACGCTGGCGAAAGCGATGAGTCCGAACCCGTCGATCAACGGGCTACGTCCGGGAACGCTCGCGGCGAGGCCCAGTCCGATAGCTGCGACCACGGGTACGGTTACAGTCGAAGTGGTAACGCCGCCGCTGTCGTAGGCAAGGGGCACTATGCTCCGGCTGGACTTGAACGTTAGCAACATGACGACGATGTAGGAACAGACGATGTACCAGGGCAAGGGCGTGCCTGTGACTATGCGGAAGCAGCCCAGTGCGACGCCCACCGCAACTCCGACCGCCACCGCGATCCTGAGTCCCCAGGCGTGAACAGCTCCGCCTGATGCGTCGCGGGCCTTCATCGCCACAGCGACCAGCGACGGCTCAGCCACGGTAGTCGCAAAGCCGATGGCGGCAGCGAAGGCGTAGAGCGGTAGGTAGTCGTGCCAGTCGATGCCGTCAGCCAGTCTGTCCGCTCCGATGGTCTCGGGGGCGGTGAGCTGGCGCGCCATGGTCTTGCCAATCGGGAAGAGCGCGTTCTCCAAGCCTATGATGAACAGCGCCAGTCCCACCAGGACAAGCACCGACCCTGTAGCAATCCGGCGCAGGTTGGGCGGCTTGCGACGCAGAAAAACTAGCTGAAACACGAGCAGCACGGCGACGATCGGCGCAACGTCAAGGACCGTGGAGAGCAGGGCATCGGTAAGCGTGCGGGCAAAATCAGTCACTGGGCCACCATCCCGTAAGCGAGGACGCAGACCATCGGCGTGAGGCTTGCGAAGGCTATTAGACCGAAGCCATCGATCATGGGGTTGCGTCCGCGGGTGGCGGTGGCGAGTCCGACGCCGAGCGCCGTCACGAGCGGGACCGTGATCGTGCTTGTGGTCACGCCACCGGAGTCATAGGCCACTCCGACGATTTCTGCCGGGGCGAAGACGGTCATGGCGGTCACCAGCACATATCCCCCAATGATGAGCCAGTGGATTGGCCAGCCTTTGAGGATTCGCACTATGCCCAGCACGATGGCGGCGCCAACAGATACGGCCACTACCATGCGCAGCTCTAGGGCGTAGGTTGCGCGCGCGCCGTCGTCATCTACTATCGCGCCGGCTTCAGCAGCGACCGTTGCAGCCTCGTCGGCGACGGCGATCAGGGCCGGTTCCGCAATCGTCGTGCCGAATCCCAGGCAGAAGCCGAATGCGAGCAGGATGACAACACTGCCCTTCTGTGCGAACCCCTGCGCAAGCGCCTCTCCCAGGGGGAACAGGCCGCTTTCTAGCCCTTGGATGAATAGCGTCAGCCCGGCTATCACGCAGAGGAGTCCTACGAGCACGCTCACTAAATCGGGGAAAGGTTGGCGGAGCACCACGATCTGGAAGAATGCGATTACGAGGATGATTGGCGCCAGATCCCGCAGCGCGTTGAGGGTCAATCGCTGCATCGCAACCAGGAACTGGGTCACGCCTTCTGCCTGCTTATCTGGGTTTGCGCCGGCCCGTCGCAGGGAGCGCTATGGGACGGCGTGGACTCGTTCGAGGGAGGATAGCTAGGCGGTTCCGTTTGTATGCCATGCTTCCACGACCCGTATGAGAAGTGGAGAATGCTTCTCGAGCACGGCTAAATCAAGTCCCAATCTGAACTTCAACACGACGGTTCTCGATTGAGTCTACGTTGGTGGGCAAGACAGGACTCGAACCTGTGACCTCCACGATGTCAACGTGGCGCTCTAACCGGCTGAGCTACTTGCCCGGTCACCCTTGTGAACCTACCACAGCGGTGGCTCCGTCTCAATAACCTCTACCAGTCAAGTCTGCTCCCGTGCACGGTAAGCCTGCCTCTCCTGAGCTTGCCGAAGAGCCTGTCCTGAGCCTGACGAAGGAGTCGAACCACGCACGGCATTGCAGATAGGACAGTTCGCGCACCGCCCCGACTCCGGGTCACTAGAAGGGCGATTAGGTCGGACGAAGACGCCGCGCCAATGCGTCTCTAGAAAGCGCGACAACCCGCCCGCAGCCCGAACATTCAATCTCGACGGTAATGCCGGCGCTCTTCACAACCCATTCCGTCGAACCGCACGGATGCGGCTTCTTCAACCGGACGCGGTCTCCCACCGAAACCCGGATCTCGGAAGGACGGCTCCGCATCGGCGAAAGTCAGGCGACTTCGAAGATACGGACAGGACCTCGCAAAGCCTACAGGCCCGCGTCTATCAGCCCGCGCAGCCTCTTGGCCTCAGCCGCGGAGCTCTTCCAGTAGCTCTCCGCCTCGCCCGCGTAGAGGACCGACCGCGATGCGTTTATAACGAACGTCGCTGGCTGGGAGCCGCCCACCTCCGCCAGGCAGGCAGCCAGATCGCCCGCCTGCGCGCCCACACCCGGTATCAACAGCGAGAGCGAGGGAGTCTCGCGCCGCGCAAGCGCCAGGGCTTCGACCTCGTCGGCGCCGATCACCAGGCCGCAGTTGCCCAGCGAGTTCCAGTCCGACGCGGCTCTCGCCACCTCGGCATAGAGCGGCTCACCCGCTCCCGACTCCTGAAACTCGCCCGCGCTCGGATTGCTGGTCTTGCACAAAACGAACGCTCCATGCGATTCACGCTGCAAAAAGGGACGAGCGGAGTCGCTGCCTTGGTACGGATTCACGGTAACGGCGTCAAAACCCAGAACGTCGAACGCCGACGCCGCATAGCGCTCGGCCGAATTGCCGATGTCGCCCCACTTCGCATCGCCAATGAGAATGACCTCCGGCGGGACCCATTCGCGCACGCTCGACAGAAGGTCGAATCCCCAGTTTCCCAGCGAGAGGAAGAAAGCGAGATTGGGTTTGAAAGCCGCCACGTGCTCCGCGGTCGCGTCCACGATTGTCCGCAGGAATGCTTCAATGCCCCGGCGGTCTCTCGAAACCGAGTTCGGCAGGCGACGGATGTCCGGGTCGAGACCGACGCAAAGAAAGCTGCGTCGAGAGTGGATGGCCGCTTGAAGTCTCTGATTGAAGCTGGCTATGTCAGCGCCGCCGTTCAAGCGTGCCGGAGTCGGTCAGTGTCTTCTCCATTGGGAAAACGCGCATCAATTCTATACGGCCAGCGAATCGTAATTCTCCCTCAGCCAAGCGATCCCCTTTGAAACTTCCGCAAGATCTCCGCGTTCGTGAATGAGAGCCCATGGATGTATGCCTTTCCTGCCCAGCGTCCCTATCCTGCGACAGTCTTCAATTTGCAGATCGATTGACGCGTCCAGGTATGCCTTGGGTTCCGTCTCTTAGGCCTCCGAAAGTGCAAGTAATCTGGCCCTGAGATCAGGCTTTTCGGAAAATCCAGTTCATGTGCAGTTTTCGTCTCCTCGAACAGGCACGCCATACCAGGCAAACTGACTAACGTCACCGATAGGATCGCCGGGTTCGGCAAAGTCCCAGTCGACTATTCCCTTTGAGGCTCGCCCTTCCCAGACGGTATTCCACGGACCGATATCCCCGTGACGCATAGTCATTCCCGGTCGCCACGTCAGTTGCGGCAAAGCCATTCCGCATCCGCTGGCGGCTGGAAGTCTCTCACCGCACTGTGACATCGGCGCAGAAAAAGCGCGACCTCGGCGAGGCCCATTTCTTCGAGCATCGCTTCCGGCCATGGCCGCCGAGCCGACTCACCTGGAATGAACGAAAGTACCTCTCGTCCCATCTCATCGAATCCAAGGATGCGGGGAACGCCTGGCAAACCAACCGCCCCCAGGTAGCGCAGCAAGGAATTGGCGGCTGGAGTCCACCGGCCCGTAGACCTGCGCACCGTGTTTCCAATCCGCGTAACGGAAGTGACGCCCCGTTCAGCAGACTGGCCATCTTGCAGCATCGTCACTTCCGTTGAAGCCCTATAAGCAGGTGCTCCCCTGTCTCACCGCACGTCTCCTATCCACCACTCAATTCGAAAGATTCGACCACCAGCATCAGAGGATTGACGGCACAGGGAAGTATGGTGCATTCGCGCGTTGAATTTGCCCCCAAAGCACGCCTATCATATACGCGAATTCAGTCTTTCCATGTTCATGGAGGAGTAAGGTGGGCTGGTTCTCGAAACTGTTTGGGGGCAAGGGCGGGACGGACCTTGGCGTCAGACACACGATAAAGGTGCTTCCTCGCGAAACGGTGCGGAGCATCGCCCAGAGGGAGTATGGAGACGCGTCCAAGTGGGAGATCATCTTCAACAAGAATAAGTGGCGGTTTGACGGGGAAGACCCCGCCACGATCTATCCCGGTATGGACCTCGACATTCCCGAGATCGAAGACTCGTCCAAGTAAGAGGCCGACGCGACAACGACTCAGCCAGGGGAGAAGTCTGCGTCAGGATCGCCGGCGTGGTGCCGAAGGTCGGGATCGAACCGACACGAGGTTGCCCTCACTGGTTTTTGAGACCAGCGCGTCTACCTGTTCCGCCACTTCGGCTTTGGCAGGAGTGGAGGGACTCGAACCCCCGACCTACGGTTTTGGAGACCGTTGCTC
>JAPOVO010000260.1 GCA_026708165.1 Chloroflexota bacterium
GGCTATTGCGAGGCCGCGCAGGACTTCCAGGATGCGCGGCGCGTCTGCAGGCACCTGGACCTGCCGCTGCACCGGGTCAACTTCTCCGCCCAGTACAAGGAGCGCGTGTTCGCCGATTTCCTGGACGAATTGCGCCGGGGCCGAACGCCCAATCCCGATGTGCTGTGCAACCGGGAAATCAAGTTCGGCACGCTGAGGAAGTATGCAAGGCGTCCTGAGAACGAGAGGCTGCGTCAAGAAGCGCTGCGCCTCATTCGCGGCTTCTGGGAGACGAGCGGACCGGACTTCGGAAAGCCCCTGTATCTGGAAAAGAGGTTCATGATCGACATGGGCGACGTGAGGCTCGAGGGCGTGGTCGACCGGGTCGAACACAGGTCCCCCGGCACGGTCGAGGTGATCGACTACAAATCAGGTTTCGCCCCCGACCGCAACACGGCCGAACGTAACCTCCAACTGCTTATCTACGCCCTTGCGTGCAGGGAGGTCTGGTCGCTCCGGCCCGAACGTGTGAGCCTCCACTATCTGGCCACCAACTCGGTCCACTCGTGGGCGCTGACCGAATCGGATATTGACGAGGCCAGGCAGAGAGTCGCCGCGACCGCGCAGTATATTCGCGGCGAGGCGTTCAACCCCCGAACGGGTCCCCATTGCCGACAATGCGACTACCTCAGGTCTTGCAGCTTCGGACAAGCGTGGATCGAATCCGATGGCCGGCAGGGAACACACAACGCCGGAGCTCCGCCCGGCGTCTCCTGACAGCGGCCCCGGCGCGTGGATTGAATGAGGGAGACCGACTTCGCGGCAATAGTTGAGCGGCGCGACGGCGGGGCGCTGATCACCTGCCTGAACGAGTCGCTAAGCCTGAGTATCCATCTAGCCGTCGCCGGCCGGCTGCCGGCCGGTGCATAGCAAAGCTCCGTGCCACAGCGCTCGCGGAGAAATCTAGTTTTTGGCTATGGGGCAGGAGCCGGCGGGGCAGGAGCCTTCCACGTGCGCGACGAACTCGTCGTGATATTTTTCCGCCGCGCCCACAACCGGCCGATAGGCGAACTGGCCCAGCCCGCAAAACGACGAGGCCATCGAATCGCCTATTTCTTCCATTAGCTGCAAGTCGGCCATCACGCCCTGCCCGTGCATGAGCCGCTCGAGAATCTGCACGAGGTTAGGAGTGCCTTCCCGGCAGGGGATGCAGAACCCGCAGCTTTCTTCCTCGAAGAAGAGCGCGTCTCTGTAGGCCGCGTCCACCATGCAAACGGTCTCGTCCATCACGATCACGCCCCCGGTGCCCATGATGGTGTTGTACTGGGCGATGCTGGGATCGAGGCGAACGTCGAGCTGCTCGGCGGTCAGAATGGCTGCGGACGCGCCACCGGGCTTGAATCCCTTGAGTGTGCGGCCTTCCGGAAGGCCCCCACCATACTCATAGATAAGCTCGCGAGCAGTCACGCCCATCGGCAACTCATAAACGCCGGGGTTATTGATAACGCCGGAGAGACAGTAGATTTTCGTTCCGGCGTTCTCGTCGCCTTCACCGAGGTCCTGAAACCACTCGGCGCCGTTTTCGACGATCAACGGAACACAAGCAAACGTCTCGATGTTGTTGATTACGGTGGGCTTTCTCCAGACGCCGGAGTTAGTTGGAAACGGCGGCTTGAAGCGGGGGTTGCCGCGCTTGCCTTCGAGCGAGTTGAACAGCGCGGTCTCTTCGCCGCAGATGTATGCACCCGCACCGCGGCGCAGTCGCAGGTCCAGCTTGTAGCCGGACCCCAAGACGTCCTCGCCGAGAATGCCGTCCGCGTAGCAATCGGCAAGCGCCTGCTCAACGCGTTCTATCGCGCGTCCGTATTCGCCCCGGATGTAGATGTAGCCGAAATGGGAGTCCACGGCGTAGGCGGCGATAATCATCCCCTCGATGAAGAGATGGGGGTCCAGCTCCATGTTGAACCGGTTGCAGAAAGTCCCCGGCTCGCTTTCGTCGCCGTTGGCTATTACGTAGCGGGGCGTGTTGGGGTCGGCGCGCACGAACTTCCACTTCATGCCCGTCGGAAAGAATGCGCCCCCCCGACCCTTCAGCCCGGAGGCTTCCATCATGGCTATCAGGTCCTCGGGCGACATTTCCGTGAGCGCGCGCCTGGCCCGCTCGTAGCCGCCGGTACCCTTGAAAACGTCCAACTGCCAAGCGTCTTCGACGAACAGGTTCTTATTAACCGCGAGCAATTCGGGCATTACTGGTCCTCTTCCCGCAAGCTGCGTATCAGATCGGATACTCCCTCTTCCGTCACCGGCCCATGGACGTCGAGGTTGACCATGAGGGCCGGTTGCTTCTCACATTGTCCAAGGCAGGAGACCAACTCCAGCTTCAGCAGGCCGTCAGGGGATGCATGGCCGGGATGGGCGCCGATCTCCTGGCGCGCGCGGGCCGCGATCTCCGTCGCGCCGGCGATGTGGCAGGACAAGTCCCTGCACACTCGGACTATGTGCTTGGGCTGCGGCTCGGTATAGAACAGCGTGTAGAACGTGACCACGCCAAACACGTGGGCCTCAGGGTACCCGAGCTCTTCGGCGATAATTTCAATGGACTCCGGAGCGACATACCCGAGCATTTCCTGAGCTATGTACAACGCCTCAAGTAACGATCCCGGCTCGTCCTTCAAGTCGGCAAGTCTCGTTCGCAGGCTCTCGAGAACGGTAGATTGGTCGGCCTGAGTCTGTTCCACCGGCCCCGTGGCTTGTGTCATCTAGAGCTCCTGCAAGTCGGATCGTCTCGGTCTCAACTCCGCAAACGGGCGGAAAGTTATAGCATGATTCCCAGTATGAGCGATGCGGCGAAATTGCCTGTAGGCGAACCTCGGTAGCTTGCGCTTAAAGATCGCGCCGGATTCCGCAGGCTCCGGAAGCCTCCAGAGTATCTCACTCACATGAGCACGTCCGCACTCGATCCGGCGATGCCCATCGACAACTCACCTCATGAATTGCCCCGAGCTCCAATGATAAACCGTTTGGACGACGGATCGCGGGCGGCCATCAGACGGTTGACGGCCGGGCGTGCCGGAAACCGCGCAAAACGACCCAGCAGGGTCGAGCTGCCGGTGGGATCGCGCCACGCTCTAACTTACCGACTTCACGCCTACTGGTCGAAGAAACCTCACGAGGTCTTGCGAGAATGTATCGAGTCACTGACCCGACCGGGGGAAGTTGTGCTCGATCCGTTCTGCGGGTCTGGCGGAACGCTGGTAGTAGCGGCGATGCTGGGGCGGCGGGCGATCGGAGTGGACAGGTCACCCGCAGCCGCGTTCATCTCTCAAAGCGCTCTAAGCCTGCCTCCGGCCGCGAAAGTCCACGCGGCCTGGTCGGCTTTGCTGGAACGAATCGAACCCGAAATTAAGCCGCTGTACACGACGGTGTGCCACCGGTGCAACGGTCCGGCGGTCATCAGGTACACGGTGATTGCCGACAATTTCAGATGTTCGATTTGCAGGTCCGAGTTTGCAGCCGATCGGGCACCGCGGACCGGAGGCGCCAGGCATTGTCCCGAATGCGATGCGAAGCTAGCCCGCAGCCCAGAAAGGACCGGCGCGATCGCGGTCGAAACATCCGCGGAATGTGAAGCCGAATGCAAGCCCCGCGCCTTCAAGCGCTGTCGTGACGATTGCGACCCCGGAGCAGCTTCATATTTCGACAAATACGACCTATCCAAGATCCGCGAGGTAGACGAGATGCAGGTTTCGGCATGGCGGCCGACCGACAGATTTCCCCAAGGGCTTAAGACCGCCGAACTCTTCGGCAAAGGAATAGAGAGGATCGACTCGCTATTCACGCGGCGGAACCTGAAAGCGCTCGCCGTGCTTCGTGAAGCGATCGACGAACTGCCGCCTGAGCACCGGACTCCAATGCTCTTCTGCTTTACGGCCGCACTAACCAGTCTCACACTCAAGTCGCAGCACGTTGAGGGAGGTGGCGGATACCTGCCTGGGATGTACTACATTCCTCCGGTGCGCAAGGAACGCAACCCGCTATTCTCGTTTCGCCGGATAGTCGGCCAAGTGGCGCGGGGAGCGGACGAGATGCACTCGCATAGCTGCTTCCGGAGCAGCAACACGTGGGTGGGCGTAGGGTCGGCGACGGACCTAGGCCACATCGGCGACGAGACGATCGACTTCGTATTCCTCGATCCACCGTACTCGGACAAGATTCAATTCTCCGAGCTCAACTTCGTCTGGGAGAGTTGGCTCGGAGTGGTAGAAGATTGGGGAGATCAAGAGATTGTTCTAAACCGCGCACGAGGCAGAACGCTCGTCGAGTGGGAGAACCAGATCTGTCTCGTAGCCGCCGAGGTCTTCAGAGTACTCAAACCCGGAAGCAGGATGGCGCTCACGTATGACGACCCCAGGCAAGGCACATGGCCGGTGCTGCTAAGCGCATTGAAGCGGGCTGGGTTCGACGAGATGAGCGCGCACAGCTCATACGCGGTACGGCAGCAGACATTCGTTCAGCGCCGCAGCTCCGGCGCAAGCAAGCGAGACACCCTTATCGTGTTTGGAAAGCCTCAGGATAGTGGCGCCTCGTAAGTTGACGCAGGCTGAGCGAAACGAACTTCGAAGCCTGCTCCGGCAGTGGGACAGGGCAGCGGCAAACGTCAGGAGTCTGCTCAACTCGGAGGGATGGACCGAATCGGGATTCGACTTCGCCAGGCTCCGAGAAGCAGTGGACGTAAGGGCGGAAGTCGAGAACGCCATTCTCGGATTCTGGAGCAGGGTTCGTGGGTAACCGCTAGATATAGAAAAAAGCTACGAAAAAACAGATTGACCTACTATAAGTAGTAGCTCCAAACGATCATCAGGCGCACACGGGCCTTAAAGCGCTTGTTTTGCCGCGGCTCTCGGGGGGGCTACCG
>JAPOVO010000453.1 GCA_026708165.1 Chloroflexota bacterium
GGAGTCGGCCTGAAGATCGTGAAGGCTTACGAGACTCCCGCTCACGGCATCACCCGGACCTTTCAAGACGTGCGGCTGTTCGACCAGATGAGCGTTTGGGACAACCTTATGGTCGTGCTGACGGACCGACGCCTGCTTCCGGCGCTGAAGGAAAGGGCCAAACCGGCCTACAAGCGGAGGGCAAGGGAGATTCTGGAAAGCGTCGGGATGTGGGAGAAGCGGCGTTCGCTGGCTATGGACCTTTCCTACGGCCAGCGCAAGCTGCTGGAGATCGGCCGGGTGATGGCGCTGGACGTGAGCATCTACCTGTTCGACGAGCCTTTCGCCGGTCTGTTTCCGAAGATGCTGGAGCGGGTCAAAGGCATACTGAAAGACGTTAGAGGCCGGGGCCACACGATTATCTTTATCTCCCACAACATGGACATAGTCCGGGAGCTGTCTGACCGTATTTTTGTTCTGGACAGCGGCACTCTGCTCGCCCACGGCGAGGTGGAGGAAGTCCTTCGCAGTCCGGATGTGATAGAGGCTTACCTTGGGGCTTAGTCTCGTGGGACGGCCCCGTTACAGTTGCGGTCTCTAGATGGACCCGAGAGGAGAAGGCACCGAAAAACGAGGTTCCGGGGACGTTGGGGAAAACGGACCAGGCATGCCGGAGATGAGACTCCTGGAGCTGGTTGACATATCAGTCCACTACGGCGGGGTCGTAGCTCTGGATGAGGCCTCGCGGAGTGGATGGAAGCGAGATCGTGGCGGTGATGGGGCCGAACGGGGCCGGCAAATCCACCGTACTGAGAGCCATCATGGGCCTGGCGCCAGTAGTCGCCGGAGACGTCTACTGGCGAAGCAACCTGCTTCGGGCGGCCACGCACGAGATTGTTAAAGAGGGCATCTCATTCGTGCCTCAGGGCAGGCGCGTGTTCACCCACCTCACGATACAAGAGAACCTGGAGATGGGTTGTCTGTACCTTGACGATCGGGAAGAGAAAGAGCGCCGGGTGGACTCGGTCCTGGAACTCTTCCCCATCCTGCATGAGAAGCGCCGGGACTTTGCCAGTGAGATGTCGGGGGGACAGCAGCAGATGCTGGCGCTGGGGCGCGGACTGATGGCCAATCCGGAAGTATTGCTGCTCGACGAACCCACGCTTGGTCTTGCGCCCGTGGTGGTGAAGGAAGTCTTTCAGAAGGTCTCGGAGATCAACGACACACTCCAGACGGCCATCTTCGTCGTCGAGCACAACATCAAGGCAGTTCTCGATATCGTCCACAGGGCCTACGTGCTGGACAAGGGCCGCGTTGTGCACGACGGCACTCCGCAATCCGTGCGAGAGTCCGACGTGCTGACCCAGGTCTTTCTGGGCGGGGCCTGAGCGTTTTCCGCCTCCACGATAGAGGCGGAGGATGGCTCACTCGCTATGTTCCGCTTGATCGTACATTCGATGCATGGGGGCGTGTGGAGAAAGGCAGAGGACGGATAGACTGTCGGCGGCGGGATTGCGGGGCTTTCGGACTCTCGATTAGGCTACGTTGCCTCCTCGGTGATAGGGGAGAGCCGAGTGTGCTCAGCGCCCTAAACCGGGTGTGTGTCAAGGGGATGGAATGCCGCCGACCAGTTCGCCCGTTGTCGTCGCCTCGAACAGTGTCGAGGCTTTCGGGTTGTCCGACCGAGCATTTTGCCAAGGGCACCTGATCGGCTCGGGCCGGTCGAGTGATCGGCTCAATACGGTCATTTCCGATTCCGACGGCTTGCTACGCCGTTATGCCGCCACGATGAACTAAATGTGCGGGATAGCGGGGATCCTCCGCCTCGACGGCCGGACGTCAGACGACCGGGCAGCGCTTGAGAAAATGCGTGAGTCGCTGTTCCACCGCGGTCCTGACGGATGCGGCTCTCTCATTCGCGGCCCTGTGCGCCTGACGATGCGCCGTCTCAGCATCATAGACCTCGACGGCGGCAGCCAGCCGATGACCAATGAATCGGGACTTATTCATGTGGTCTTCAATGGCGAGATCTATAACTTCGCCGAGCTGCGAGACACGCTCGTTGGCTGTGGACACCAGTTCCGCACAAGGTCTGACACAGAGACGATCGTTCACGCGTACGAGGAGTGGGGCGACGACTTCGTGAGGCGGCTGAATGGAATGTTCGCCATCGCTTTGTGGGATGAGTCGCGAGCTCGCCTGGTTCTCGCTCGAGACCGCGCGGGGATCAAACCTCTCTACTACGCGCGCGTGAACGACACCCTCGTGTTCGCGTCCGAACTCAAGGCGCTGCTCCAGAGTGGGTTGATTGCGCGCGACCTCGACTATCGAGCCTTAGGACAATACCTGTCACTTGAATACATCCCGGCGCCCGCGAGCATCCTGCGTGACGTCCGCAAGTTGCGGCCCGGCCATCTCCTCGTAGCGTCGTCGGATGGAACCCGGGAGCAAGCGTACTGGGATCTCCGGCTCGCTCAATCGGAAACTGAACCTATCGAAGGAAGCGAAGCCGATCACGCTCGCGCATTCCTGAAGACGTTGCGGCGGGCGGTCGAGCGTGAGATGGTGAGCGACGTGCCGATAGGCGTGCTGCTCAGTGGCGGCCTCGACTCAAGCGCCGTGGCCGCGCTGATGACAGAGGTGAGCCAAAACCCGGTACGTTCATTTTCAGTCTCGTTTGAGGAGCGCTCATTTGACGAGAGCGAATATGCTCGCCTTGTGGCCGAGCGCCTCGGCACCGTGCATCATGAGCTTCGAGTCACCGCCGGCGATCTTCGCGAAGCGCTGCCAGCGGTACTAAATGGCCTGGACGAGCCGTTCGCCGATCCATCTATCGTTCCGACTTATCTCGTGAGCCGGTTTGCGCGTCAGCACGTGAAAGTCGCGTTAGGCGGTGACGGAGGCGACGAGATGCTGGCCGGATACTCAACTTTGCAAGCGCACCGGCTGGCGCCGTTCTACCGAGCACTGCCGGCGGTAGTGCGGAAACGCGTGATAGAGCCCGCGGTCGCCCGATTGCCGGTCTCAATGCAATACCTGGCACTGGAGTTCTTGCTGAAGCGATTCGTTCAAGGCGCTGACGCGCCACCGCATCTTCAACATCAGATGTGGACAGGCGCGCTCTACGGCGAGGCCAAATCCAACGTGCTGCATCCCGACGTACGCAGACTTGTCGATGAAGAGGAATTCTCAGCCATGCTTGCCGATACGGCCACCGCCAGCGGCGCCTCTCACCCGCTGAACCGTATTCTCTATCAGGATTTCAAGCTGTATTTGGAAGGCGACATTCTCGCCAAGGTGGATCGCGCCAGCATGGCGACGTCTCTGGAGACGCGCGTACCGTTTTTGAATCTCGACGTGTTGTCGCATCTGGAGCGTGTCCCGCTGTCTCTCAAGCTTCACGGCTTCACGCGTAAGTATTTGCTTAGAAAGGCGATGCACGGTCGATTGCCGCGCGAGATCATCGGACGACGAAAGCGCGGATTCAGCATCCCGGTGGCTGAATGGCTGAACAACGACCTGCGCGATCTCACGCACGAGTACTTGAGCGAGGCCCGGCTGCAACGCGAGGGGCTGTTCAACCCGCAGGAGGTTGCGAGGTTGCTGGACGAACACAAGCGGCGCGCCCGAAATAACGCCAAGAAGCTCTGGACGATTCTGATGTTCCAGCTCTGGCGCGAGCGCTGGCTCGACGCCGCGTGAAGACTGCGAACGGCTCCAGGCGCGATTGCGACTCGGCTTCGCCCGAGGGTCTGGAGACCATGACGCGGGCGCTCCGACATGCGTCGAGATATCACGCCTGGATGTTCAGCCTGATCGAAGATTTCGTGGGAGTCCGAGTCCTGGAAGTAGGTGCTGGGAGCGGCAATCTGACGCGGTTTCTCGCGAGGCGCTCTCCAGTGACCGCGCTCGACATTTCGAGCGAAGCGCTTGAGCTTTTAACAGGGCGTCTCGACGGCGTGAATGTTGAGACGATCGTTGCGGATGTTGCAGACTCCGCAGGAGTCTCCGAGCTTGTGGGACGGGGATTTGACACTATCGTCAGTTCAAACGTCCTAGAGCACATCGAGAATGACGAAACGGCAATCCGCAACATGAGAGAGATACTCGCGCCGACCGGCGGCCGCGTCCTTTTGATCGTGCCTGCTCATCCCCTATTGTTTGGGGCGCTTGACGGGGCAGCGGGGCATCACCGCCGCTATTCTCGAAGCGGGCTGTCGTCGCTTCTGCGGGACGCTGGCTTTACCATCGTCCGAGCCCGGTATGTCAATCTGCTCGGCGCCATTGCATGGTACGTCAACGGGTCAATTCTGAAAACGAGCGACCTGAACGCCGGTTCGGTCAATGCGCAGGCGCACGTCTTCGACCGTCTTGTCGTTCCCGTGCTGCGGCGCGTTGAGGGAGTCATTAGTCCGCCGTTTGGACAATCTCTGGTTGTCGTGGGGCAGGCTCAATGACGCCCGGCGGATATACGCGATGGCCGAGGCGAGGGTTGGCGTGATCAGGGGTGTTTCGCTGGTGATACCGGCGTATAACGAAGAAGGCGCGGTCGGTGATGTTGTGCGGGACTTTACCGCGGCCTTCGAGTCGAGCTTGCCTTCTGACCCGGCCGTCGACCGCGCCACGCCAGACGCACACGCAGAGTTTGAAATCCTGGTCGTGGACGATGGGTCTTCGGACGCGACAGCTCGTGAAGCGAGCGAGGCGGGAGCCACGGTGGTGTCATCACCGCAAAACCAGGGCTATGGCCTGGCCCTGAGACGCGGTATTGTTGCCGCCCGTTTTGAGCACGTAATCATCTGCGACGCGGACGGCACATATCCGCCGACCGCAGTCAAGGATCTTGTTAGTTTGGCCGAACATTTCGACATGGTAATCGCGGAGCGTACCGGCCCGAA
>JAPOVO010000277.1 GCA_026708165.1 Chloroflexota bacterium
CCTCGTTCGATTCGTTCGCCAGTTCGTTGCCGTCCTTGTCGATCAGCCGCCCATCCACGAACGTCAGGAAGTCCTCTTCCCCGATGAACGTGATTCGCTGCGTCACTTTGGGGACAATCGCGTTATAGGAGAGCATCAGGGTCGCCAGACCCCCGCCCGGAAATCGAAGCTGGGCGGAAAGGTCCAGTGGAACGCCCAACGACTCGCTTAGCGGCCCGAAGTGCGCCCGCGCGGAGTCGGGCGCCTCTCCGAAGAGCCAGATCGAGTGGTCGACCACGTGCCCGCCGTGATGCCACAGGATGCTGTCTGTCCAGCTTCGCAGACGACCTTTCCAGTTGATGTTCTCTCGCCGGAAGAAGTGCCACTCGACGTGGTAGTGATGGAGCTTGAACTCTCCCGCGTCGATCCGGCGCTTGACTTCGCGGCTGGCCGCCCAGAAGCGCTGGGTGTGGCAGATCATCACAGTAAGGTTCTTTTCGTCGGCCAGGTCGGCAATGGCGGTCGCCTCCGCCACGGACAGTCCCATCGGAATCTCCAGCAAAACGTGCTTGCCGGCATTGAGAGCCGCGACGGTCTGCTCATAGTGCGCCTGGCTGGGGGAAGTGATCAGCACCGCGTCCAGCCCCGGCCTGTCGAGCGCCTCCTGAAGATCGGTCGTCGCCAGCGAAGCGCCGCAGCTTTCGGCGAATTGCTGGGTAGGTTCCAGCAGTCGGCCCATCACCGAGTCGATCGAAACGCCGTCCATCTGCATCAGCGCGTCCCGGTGAAATCCTGCGATGCTTCCGTATCCGACCATGCAAAACTTCACTGTTGGATCCTTTCCCCCCGCTGGCGTTCGTGTAATCTCGGATTGGCGAAGGCGGTTTTACGCATATTAGACAGGCGCAGTGGTTTGAGCGAAAAGAACCCGATCGAAAAGGCTGTACAGGTTGTAGTTGCGGCGTGGTCCGACCCGGCCTTTAAATCGGCGTTGCTCGCGGATCCCAGGCGGGCGCTCGCCGGGCTGGGAATCGAGATTCCGCAAGGAATCGACCTTGACGTGCGCGATAACGATGGCGACGTTCACCATGTGATCGTCTGCACTCAATGCTCGTGCTGGCCCACTTTCTTGTCTCCCATGCCTCCGTTTTGGAAGAACTCGGAGTACATCGCCCGCGTGGTCGCGGAACCTCGGATCGCCCTGGTTGAGATGGGTCTGTCGCTCGATCCAGGCGAGCCGGTGAAAGTTGTCGACACCACGCCTCGCCGCCGGGCGATGGTGATCCCAAGACGGCCGTCGTCTGACGGAGACCCAACCGCCCTGGCGCCGTACGTCAACAACCTGAACATCGCGGGCTACGCCAGGTAACCGACAGCCTTCATCCGCACCCCGGCGGTTCTAAGCGAGCGGCGCTTCGAGCGGCTAGTAGGTCCGCCGTCCGCCTTGTGGCACCTCGCGTCCTTCGTCCAGGTCCAGCCTGTCGAATTGGCGGGTAATGTCCGTCCGGTGCGACTGGCCGATTTCCGCGAGGAAACTCCGGTAGCGATCCCACTCCTCTTCGTTTTGCGGAGTGCGGTCGATGAACGCCCGGTTGAATTCCTCGATCTCGCCGGCGCTTCTGGCGGTCATGTTTGCCGAGATCCATTCCAGGACCTGCTCGTCGGTTTCCCGTTCGCGCAGCGCGTCCAGGAAGCCGTCGACAGACAGGCCCAGGAAGTCCAGCAGAACCTCCGAGAAGCCGGTCCTCGAAAGATAGTCGCCGAGCTTCCCTTCCAGATCGGCCCTGCCCTTGTCGATGGCCCGGGGTAGGAAGACGATCCCTCCCAGCCTCTCGTAGGGACTCCGCGGAACGTCTTTCGTCAGGTCCATATGGAAGCCCCTTCCATGAAGTGGCTCACCGCCGCCGTAGGTCTCAACCCCGAACCGGCACGCCTTCCAGCAGACCGGCTTCGTGCATCTCTTCCCATTCGACCTTGAACGTATGGTTCCACTGGTCCGTGAGCGGATGCAGCATCATCTCTTTGAGTATCGGCCAGAAGATGATTATTCCGTCGGCTCCATCCCGCAAAGCCCGGTACGCAACGTCAACCGACCTGACTAGCGCCGCCGTTACGAACGGGCGCTCGGACCACCCGGAAAAGGTCTCGATGCACTCCCGGACGAGCTTGGTGGGATCGCCCCCCAACTCCTTGACCGGTTCGCAGAATGGCAGAATGTGAGTCGCCCCCGCCTGAGCCACCGCGCAAGCCTGCCCCAGGGAAAATACGGTTGTGCACATCGTGTCCACGTTCTGGCGGCGCAGCTCGGTAAACGCGCCCAGCGCGTGCGGAGTGCAGGGCAGCTTGATCATGACCTGCTCCGACATGTCCGTAAACACCGACGACACGTCGAGCAGTTCGTCGGTGGACTCCCCGTCGACTTCCACGACCACGGGTAGGTCCGTGATGTCCAGATAGCGCCGGACCACGTCGGTAAGCTGGCCGTACTTCTTGACCATGTCGTTCAGCACGACCGTATTAGTCACGATTCCGGCCGCACCGTACGTCAGCCACTCGCCGAGGTCGGCGGGATCGCCCGCCAGCCATATCGCGGGTCCCCGGCCGTCCATGTCGGCTGCGGTCGCCTCTATTTCAGTCTCTTCGAGCGCGCTAACTGCCATTTTCGTGCTTCCCGTCCACTAGCTGAAGACCGACTCCAAGCGTCGTATCTTCATCGAAGAAATTGATCCTCCATCCCGACGAGCTGACCATTGGTTCCGTCCCCGTTATCCCCTTGTCCTCCATTTGTTCGATCAGCTCGTCCATCGAGTCGCTGCGAAACGCGATGTGATGAACGCTCGCGCCGTGCCGGTCGAGATGGTCCGCGAACCGGCTGATTTCCTTGTTGACGGGGCAGATCAGCTCTAGATAGTTGCCGCCGTCGGCCAGCTCCACGGCGGCGTACTTGTTGCCCTCCGCCTCGGAGCTCCACTCCATGATGACTCTGAGTCCCATCTTGTCTCTGAAAAGCTCCAGTGCCTCGTCCAATTCGGGCACCACCACCGCAACATGGTGAAAGGCGTTGAACATGTCGGTTTCTCCCCGCTGGAGTTAGAAAAATGTCGATCAGTCTAGACGGGCTTTCCAGCCGGGGTAAAGACGTCAACCTCTATCCGAACTGAGAGTAAGCGGGAATCAGTGCCCGATGACGCTCCGCGCGCCGCGCCGGTCGCAAGCCCCGTAATATGATTTCACTGCTCGAACCGCCCCGTAGCGCCGGAGAGCCATATTCCTCAATTGCGATACGACTTTCAAAACCGTCCCGCACCGCGTTTCCACCTCAAACGAGATCATCGCCTGTCGGAGCTTCCATAATGCTCTTCGGCGTGCAACTGGCATTCAAATAATGACTTCACAGCCGGACGGGTCCCCTTCGGAGAGCACCATCAGCCGTCTGTCCCGTCAGATTGAATTTAGCCTCGAGATCGACAAGCTGAAGGGCGTGTTGCGGCAGACCGTGCTGCTCGACAGCTCCAGACAGGAAAACGTCGCCGAGCACTCGTGGCACATAGCCGTAATGGCCGGATTGCTGCGTGAATACGCCATTGAGCCGGTGGATGTCGATCACGCCATCAGGATGCTGCTCGTTCACGATCTGGTCGAAATTGATGCCGGCGATGTGATGATTTACCACCGGGCCCGCCGCGAGGAAATGAAGAAGCGCGAGGAAGAGGCGGCTCGCAGGATATTCGGCCTGCTTCCCGCCGATCAGGCGCGGGAGATGCGGAATCTGTGGGACGAGTACGAGGCCCGTGAAACGCCGGAGGCTCGTTTCGCGTATGCGCTCGACCGCATCCAACCGCTCCTGCACAACCTCAATACGAAGGGTCTGATGTGGCGCAAGCATGGCATATCGCGCGATCAGGTCATTGAAATGAACATTCCGATCCGCGACGCCGCGCCCGCGCTTTGGGAGTACGTTTCGGCGCTGATCGACGAGGCCGCCGACAAGGGCTATCTGCGTCGCTAGGGCTGGCGTGCGTTATCGGACCCGACGCCGGGGGCGGCGAAGACTGGCGTCACGCCAGAAACCCATTCGTAGGTGGCCGCCGCCGCGTGTACATTAGGCGGCGGAAAACCACTTGATCTGCAGGGTCTGACCTCATGTCCGAAAGCGTCGCCGTCATAGGTTCGGGATCGTGGGGAACTACTCTGGCTGTCCTTCTGGCCGAGCGCGGAATCGATACACGCCTTTGGGTGCATCGCGCTGCCGACGCCGAGCGCATGATCGCGGACCGTGAAAATTTCCGTTTCTTGCCCGGGATCGAGTTTCCGGCAGGTCTCTCGGTAACGGCTGATGCCGCCCACGCGATTGCGGGGGCCGGAATCGTGCTGATCGTCATGCCGATGCGTAGCCTCGTCGAAAACCTCCTCCAAATCCAGGCGCTGCTTCCGAAGCGGGTCGTCTTGGTCAGCGGCGTCAAAGGCCTGGACCTCCACGCTGGCAAGCGGGTATCGCAGATCGTTGATGAGACGCTGGGAAAGCAGGCCGCACGCGGATTCGCGACCATGTCCGGACCCAACCTGGCCATCGAGATAGCTGCCAAGGAACCGGCGACGACCGTGATCGCCTCGTCCGACGGCCAGGTCGCCCAACGCATTCAGCAGATCTTCACCACGCCGCGGTTTCGGTCTTATACGAGCAGCGACGTCGTCGGCGTCGAACTGGCCGGAGCGCTGAAGAATATCATCGCGCTCGGAGCCGGCATGTCCGATGGACTCGGCTTCGGCAACAACGCCAAGGCTTCGTTGATGACCCGTGGACTTGCCGAAATCACTCGGCTGGGACTGGCGGCGGGCGCCGATCCACTGACTTTCGGAGGCCTAGCGGGAATAGGCGACTTGGTCGCTACC